>JAKURY010000009.1 GCA_022452145.1 Acidimicrobiales bacterium
GGAGCCTCGTAGGAACGTTTCGCTGGGTCACTCTCCACCTGAGTCGCCGCAACTTGGGGATGACCGCTAGGGGTGGTTGAAACCTGCAGAGAGACCCCTTGGTCGGGTAGGCGGGATTTGAACCCACGACCTCCTCGTCCCGAACGAGGCGCGCTACCAAGCTGCGCCACTACCCGTGTAGGCGGAGAAGGGTATCGGTCACCTGTCGGGACCGGTCGGGCCGACGGCGGCCCGGAACGACCGGTCAGGCGTCGACCATGGCGTCGCGGGCGGTGCGACGGAGGGCCAGCGGATCGACCGGCTTGACGATCCAGGCATCGGCCTCCGCCCGCCTGGCCAGGAACACGTCGGCGTCACGGTCGAGCAGCATCACCACCCGTTGCGGTGGGATCCGTTCGGCCCGCTGCTCGAGGCGCAGGTCCAGGCAGGCGGCCATGCCGCCCATGTTGCCGATCTGCAGGTCCAGGACCACCAGGACGGGATCATGGTCGCGGACAGCGGCCAGCACCTCGGCTCCGGCGTGTACACGGACCACCTCGTGGTCGCCGTCCAGCGCTGCCGCGACCTTCTCGTGGACGTGGTCCGCGTCCGTGGCCAGCAGGACTGTCGAGGCGCTCACGGACCGGATCGTACCGGTGAGCCGACCGCCAGGGCCGGTTCGGGAGCCGACCGGCAGGGCCCGTCGACGCAGTCCCGCTCCGGGCGTCTACATTCATCGCACGGGTCCGGCCACATGGGCCGGGCGAGCGGAGGAGGCCCCGATGCTGGAGATCACGGTAGAACGACATGACGACTACGTGCTGTGCCGGCCGGCCGGCGAGTTGGATGCCTACACCGTGGCGCAGTTCCGCGAGGCGCTCACAGAGTTGTCCGACGAGTCGTACGTCCTAGTCGACCTGTCCGACGTGCCGTTCATGGACTCGGCAGGCCTCGGAGCGCTGATCGGGGGCATCCGGCGGGCCCGGGAGAACGATGGCGACGTAGCCGTCGCCTGCAATCGTCCGGCACTCATCCGTCTGCTCCACACCACGGGGTTCGACCGAATCGTGCCCGTCCGTGAGACGGTCGAGGAGGCCGTGCTGGCCCTCGGTGAGGCTGCGGACTGATAGATCGGAGCCCCGGCGGCCGGCCGTAGGCTGGCCCGCCTGTCGCCCCGACCCGGGGTGACCGAAATGCACCTGCACCATGTCTCGCCTCCGCCCTGTCCATCCGTCGTCCAGCCGCCTGCTCGCCGCTGTCGTGCTGACCGGCGCGCTCGTGGGGCTGAGCGCCCCGACGGCCGACGCGCATGCAGAGCACGCCGAGCATCGTCCAGTGGTCGACGTCGTCGAGGTGAGCGGCTTCCTGGATCCGGTGCTGGTCGGGATGATGGTCGACACCCTTGAGGCCCTGGACCCGGCCGAGACCGTGGCGGTCGTGTTCCAGGTGGACAGCACGGCCTCGGTCGTCGCCGACACCGAGTTGCTCCGGCTGGCCCGACTCGTCGTCGGTTCACCGGTCACAGTGTCGTTCTGGGTCGGCCCGTCCGGTGCCCGCGCCACCGGTCCGATCGCCCAACTGGTGGTCCTCGGTGACGATGTGGGCATCGCACCCGGGGCACGCCTCGGTGCGTTCGGTGACCCCGTCCTGCCGGTCGGCGAATTCGGAAATCCGCTGGCCACACAGGGCATGGCCGACCTCCATGACCTGACCGTCGGCTACGACGAGGCCATCCAGAGGGGCATCGCCAGGCCAGCGCCGGTGCTGCTCGAGCAGCTGGCCGGTGTCCCCGGCTTCGAGGTCAGGACGCTGGCAGGCGACGATGGTGACGTCGTCCAGCCGGTCACCACGACCCGCTTCCGCCAGTTGGACGTGGTCGACCAGTTCTTCCACACCGTGGCAAGCCCGGCCGTGGCCTACCTGCTGCTCCTGATCGGCATGGGGCTGCTCCTCTTCGAGCTCTACACGGCCGGGGTGGGCATCGCCGGGGCGATCGGTGCCGGCTCGTTCCTGTTCTCCACCTACGGGCTCGGCGTGCTGCCGGCGAGGGGTTGGGCTGTCGCGCTGCTGGTCGTGGCCATGCTCGCCTACGGCATCGACGTGCAGGCCGGGGTCCCCCGCCTGTGGTCGGTGATCGGCACGGTCACCCTGGTGGCCGGATCGGTCTTCCTATTCGAGGGTCCGTCGTTCTCGTGGATCACCCTGCTGGTCGGCGTGATAGGCACGGTGATGGCCATGGTGGGCGGCATGCCGACGATGGTCCGTACCCGCTTCTCCACGCCGACCATCGGGCGCGAGTGGATGATTGGTGAGACGGGGAGCACGGTGGATCGCCTCGATCCCAACGGCACGGTGACGGTACGCGATGCGATATGGCGGGCGACCACGAACCGGGCCACACCGCTGGAGCCCGGCGACGACATCAGGGTGGTGGCGGTCGACGGCCTGTGGCTGGAGGTCGAGCCCATCGAGGGCGCTGCCCGTGACTACCGCAGCCGAGGCGACGGTTCCTGACGGGCCGACCTCCACTCGATCCCCCTTCCACCCTTGCCCGCGTCCGGACGCGCGCCGTAGGTTCGGCGGAGACCCGTGGCGACGGGTCGGAACAGGGGGCGGGGGAGTGCCAGGCGAGATCACCTATCAGGGCTGGAGGGTCAGGGCGGCATGCCGCGGACCCAGGCCCGAGGTCTTCTACCCACCGGCTGGTGGTGAGCGCCGGGACGAGAAGTTGATGCGGGAGCACCGGGCCAAGGCCATCTGTGACCTGTGTGCCGTACGTGGGCAGTGCCTGAAGTTCGCCGTGGAGCGCCGGGAGGCACATGGCATCTGGGGCGGGACCAGCGAATCCGAGCGCCGTGTGCTGATCGGGGCGACCGGCTAGGGCCGGTCGCAGGCAGGCGTCCGATCAACCCTCGGGGAGGCGCGGCCCCGCGATCCTGACGTCTCCGCGTCGGCGGGTTACCCCGGTTTCGTCCAGGCGGGCCAGGAGTGGCATGGCGTGCCTGCGGGTGTTGCCCGCCGCCACGCGAAACGTCGACACCGTGAAGCCCTCGGGATGTTCGGCCAGGATGCTGGCGGCCAGCCCGGCGGCGCCGTCCAGCGCCGAAGCGGCGAAGAAGATCCCCTCCACCTCCACCACGATCCCCCGGCGGACCAGTTCCCGGAGCTCACCGCGGTCCACCCCTTCCGGGTCGGGGGGTGCGAACGGCGAGGCGGCCAGTGCGGCCACGAACGGGTGGTCGACCAGCGGGTCGACGGCATCGACCGTAGTCAGTCGACCCGCCTCGACGACCACGCCGTCCAGCAGCTCCACCGCGGCCCGACTGTGTTCGTTGATCGTCGAAAGGTCCAGGCCCAGCGGACCGGCGTCTACCAGGGCGGCCCGCAGGTCGACCAGCGTCGTGTGGAGTTCGGTCGGATCGACCACCCAGCGGTCCACGTCGGGGTCACGGCGCTCCCCGGTCAGGCGCTCCAGCTCCTCGGCATCCACCCAGCCGCGTTCGCGGACCACACGGTCCACCGACCGGTCCGGGCGGGCCCTCGACGCCCGCTCGGTGGGATCCACGTCGAGCACCTCGCCGCCACCCACCGTCTCGGCCCTGCCCGACTCCCGCAGGACGAAACGGTCGCCGGGCAGCAGCGGAAGCGGCATCGGCAGGTGGAGCCGGACCGATCCCTCGTCGCCAGGCTCCAACGCCTCCGGGCCCAGGATCCGCATCCGCACCGGATGCTCGCCCGACCCCAGGTAGAGCACGTGCGCTCCCCGCCGTGACACAGGGTGGTCCAAGCGGTCCAGTACCCGGAGGGAGGCGTCCACCACCGTGGTGTGGTGCCACTGGCCGGCCCGGACCAGGACGTCACCCCGTGCCACCTCGTCGTGGGACACGCCGACCAGGTTCACGGCACAACGGCTGCCCGGAGGCAGCTCGTCCCTTTCGGCGTGGTGGTTCTGCAGCGCCCGTACCCGGACGGTGGCGCCCGACGGATGGACCTCCATCTCGTCGTCAGTGTGGAGCCGACCACCGGTCAGGGTGCCGGTCACGACGGTTCCCGAGCCCCGGGCGGAGAAGGCCCTGTCGACCCACAGCCGAGGTCGGCCATGGTCTGTGGCCATCGGCGTGGTGGCCAGCAGGTCGTCGAGCGCGGCGCGGAGTTCCACTACCCCGACGCCTGTCGGCGCATCGGTCCGGATCACCGGCGCCCCCTCGAGGAACGTGCCGGCCATGCGCTCCTCCACCTCGAGGTGGGCCAACTCGACCAAGTCGTCGTCGGCGGGGCCGACCTTGGTGAGGGCGACGATGCCGTGCCCGACTCCGAGCAGCTCGAGGATGCGAAGGTGTTCCTCGGACTGGGGCTTCCACCCCTCGGTAGCCGCCACCACGAAGAGGCAAGCATCCACCGCACCCACGCCGGCCAGCATGTTCTTGATGAACCGTACGTGGCCGGGCACGTCGACCAGCGAGAGGACGGCGCCCGATGGCAGCGTGGTGTCGGCAAAACCAAGGTCGATGGTCAGGCCGCGCGCCTTCTCCTCGGCGAACCGGTCCGGGTCAGTTCCGGTGAGGGCCTCTACGAGGGTCGACTTGCCGTGGTCGACGTGCCCGGCGGTGGCGACGACGTGCACGTGGCGTCAGGCGACGAGGGTGGCGATGGCAGCAGCCACCACGGCGTCATCATCCGGGTGGACGGTACGAAGGTCCAGGATCGTCGAATCGTCTGCCACCCGGGCGATCACGGGCGGGTCATTGGCCCGCAGGTCGTCCACGCGGTCGCCGGGCAGCAACAGGCCGGCGGATGGGATCTCCACCCCGGGCAGCGTGCCACCGCCCGGCACGGCAACGGTGTCCAGGGCCAGTTCCGGGTCGATGGTCCGGGCCCTGGCCCGGAGTTCCTCGACCGGAGTGGTGGCCATACGCCAGAACGGGATGGCCGCACCGTCGCGGGCCAGGTAGGCGAGCGCCAGGTCCTGGAGGGCGTGGAGGACCAGGCTGCCCGGGCGCAGGGCCCTGGCGAGCGGATGTGCCGCGCAGGCGGCGACCATGTCGGCCCGGCCGGCGATGATGCCGGCCTGGGGGCCACCCAGCAGCTTGTCGCCCGAGAAGGTGACCAGAGCAGCGCCGGCCTCCAGGGTCTGCCGGGCGGCCGGTTCACCCCGCAGCCATGACGGCGGCCCGTCGACCAGCCACGGACAGGCGGCGTCCAGCAGTCCCGACCCGATGTCGGCAACGACCGGCACGCCCAGGCCTGCCAACTCGGCGACCGATGCCGACTCCGTGAACCCCTCTATGCGATAGTTCGACCGGTGGACGTTGAGCGTCAGGGCGACGTCGGCGCCCGGCGCCCCGAGGGCGGTGGCGAAGTCGGCCCGCCTGGTCCTGTTGGTGGTCCCTACCTCGATCAGCCGGGCGCCCGACTGTGCCATCACGTCGGGGATCCGGAAGCCGCCACCGATCTCCACCAGCTCGCCGCGTGACACGGCCACCCCGCGTCCCTGGGCGAGAGCGGCGAGTACCAGGAGCACCGCCGCAGCACAGTTGTTGACCACCAGAGCCGCCTCGGCCCCACAGGCCCTGGCGATCAGGAGTGGGGCCCGCTCCTGGCGGGACCCGCGGTCACCGGTTGCCAGGTCGAATTCGAGGGTGGCGTACCGGTCGCTGCCGACGGAGGCACCCCAGGGGGCGCGCCCCAGGTTGGTGTGGAGCAGGACGCCGGTGGCATTGACCACCTCGGTCAGCATGGCCCGTCGCGTCGCCTCCGCGATCTCCCGGGCCCGCTCAGCAGCTTCGGTGGGATCACCGTCGGCCACCGCGGCGCGCGCCGCGTCGACGAGCAGGGGGTGGGGCAGGCCGAGGTCGGTCAGCGACCGGGCCAGCCGGTCGACGCTCGGCGGTCGTTCGGCCGGCGTGCCCGGCATGGGATCGACGGGATGGGTCATGCGGTCGCGAGGATAGGCGGACCCACCGGCGTGTCACCCGGGCGAGGCGAGGCGGACCCGCTCCCGCCGTAGCATGCGCAGGTGCTCCTCCTCCTCTTCCTGGTCTTCCTGGTGACGCCGATCGTGGAGTTGGTGGTGATCGTGCGTGTGGCCGGCTCGGCCGGGGTGCTCAACACGATCGGCCTACTGGTCCTGGTCAGCGTGGTCGGCGCCTGGCTGGTCAGGCGGGAGGGGCTGGGCATCCTGCGTCGGGCCCAGCGTGAGCTGGCCGACGGACGCATGCCCGGAAAGGAGCTGGTGGACGGCCTGCTCGTGCTGCTGGCCGGCGCCCTGATGCTCACCCCCGGCTTCGTGACCGACGCCGTCGGGCTGTTGCTTCTCTTCCCACCCGTCAGGGCGGTGATCCGCCATGTCACCACCCGTCGACTGGGCCGATCGGTCCGGGACGGTCGTACCCGGTGGCAGGTCGGAGGTAGTGGTGCCGGCGCCGGGCAACGAGGCGACGGTTCGTCGGGTGGTCCATCCGATGACGGTCTCCTCGACGCCGACTCCTGGGAGGAGGACCTTGGAGGTGGAGGCGCCGGGGACAGTCAGGACCGGTTGGGGTCCTAGGCCGATGCCTCTGCGGCATCGAGGGCGTCCTCGGCGACAGCCAGGAGGCGGGCGGTGCAGCCGGCCATGTCGATGGGCGGGGCCTCCTCCGTGACCAGTAGGTCGACCACGGCCCGGTAGGCGTCGGCCGCCGGACCCTCGCCGAGGGCAACCGGTCGGCCGTTGTCGCCGGCGGTTGCAACCGCGCCGTCCAGTGGGATGCTTCCCAGCAACGGGACACCGATATCGGCGGCCAGCGCCCCACCACCGCCGGCCCCGAACAACTCGTGGCGTCGACCGTCCTCGGAGACGTAGGCACCCATGTTCTCGATCACCCCGACGATCCGGAGGTAGTTGGCCCGTCCCATGTTGGCCACCCGGACCGCCACCTTCTGGGCGGCCAGTGCCGGCGTGGTGATGACGACCATCTCGGCTTGGGGAAGCATCTTGGCCAGGCCCATCTGGACGTCGCCGGTGCCGGGTGGCATGTCGATGAGCAGGTAGTCCATCGCACCCCATGCGACGTCCTCGCAGAAGTGCTGGACGGCCCGGTTCAGGATCAGGCCCCGCCACATGAGGGCCGACTCCTCGTTCTCCACCAGGAAGCCCATGGACACGACCTTCAGGAGCCCGTCGCCCATCGGCAACTGGATGGGATCGATCTTTCCGACCTCGGGCGATCCGCTGAGCCGACCCTCGATTCCGAGCATCCGCGGGACCGAGAAGCCCCAGATGTCGGCGTCCATCACCCCGACGGTGAAGCCGCGTGAGGCCAGCGATGCGGCCAGGTTCACGGTGACCGACGACTTGCCCACGCCCCCCTTGCCCGACGCCACCATGAGCACCCGGGTGTTCGTCGGGATCTCGGTCTCGGGTGCGTTCCGGCTGACGTTGAACCTGGCCTTGGCCATGGCGGCGGCCTTCTCCTCCTGGGTCAGCTCGTCCCAGGTGAGGTGGACCGCAGTCACGCCGGGGAGGCCGCCGACCCGGCTACGGACGTCCCGTTGGATCTGGGCCCTGAGGGGGCATCCGGAGGTGGTCAGGGCGATGGTGACGTCGACCGTGCCGTCGGCGTCGACGCGTACGGCCCGGGCCATACCGAGGTCAACGATGTCCGTGCCCAGTTCGGGGTCGATCACCCCGCGGAGCAGCCCGAACACATCCTCGACCGTGGGGAGCACGGGATCGACCATGGGTCCATCGTACGACGGCCGGGTCTGGGTTCCAGAGGAGTCCACGGTTATGCTCGGTGTCAGCAAGTACGAGCACCGGAGTCCTCTGGAGGATCTGATGATCACACTGACCGACGAGGCCACCGTCAAGGTGGGAGCGTTGATCGCCAGCGAGTCCGAGGAAGGCCTGGCACTGCGGGTCGCGGTCCGTCCGGGCGGCTGCTCCGGCTTCAGCTACGAGATGTACTTCGACACCGAGAGGACCGACGACGACCTCGAGCAGGACTTCGGCGACGTCCGCGTGGTGATCGACCAGTCCAGCGCACAGCTCCTGGAGGGCGCCACGCTGGACTACAAGGACGGCCTGAACGAAGCCGGGTTCTCGATCAACAACCCGAACGCCCAGCGCACCTGCGGTTGCGGCCAGTCGTTCAGCTGACCTCAGCGGCCCCGTAGGGGTAGGTACGCGGAGCCGGCGCTGAGGCGCCGGCCTTCGTAGTTTTCCCCGCTGCACCGGTTTCGGCTGTCGGCCCGACGGCGACCAGCGGGCACACTCATACCATGACATCCACCGATGGGCCCGACGTGCTCAGCCTGGTGGTCGACGGTGTCCAGGTCACGGTGCCCGACGACGGCGGCACCCTTCTGGACCTACTCCGCGACCGACTCGGCAACCGGTCGGTGAAGGACGGCTGCAGCCCCCAGGGCCAGTGCGGGTGCTGCACGGTGCTGGTCGACGGGCAGCCCCGGGTCTCGTGTGTGACGCCGGCCCGTCGGATGGCCGGTCGGACGGTGACCACCCTGGAGGGCCTGGATCCGGCAGAGCTGACCGCATGGGCCGACGCCTTCTGCACCACCGGTGGGAGCCAGTGCGGGTTCTGCACCCCGGGAATCGTGGTGCGGTTCGCCGGTCTGCGGGCATCGGCCCCCGACGGGTCCCCACCCGACCGGGACCGGGCCGCACGGTCGCTTCACGCCCACCTCTGCAGGTGCACCGGGTGGCAGACCGTTCTCGAGGCATGGGACGCCTACGGGACTGCACCTACCGGAACCGCCGGGAACGGAGCGTCCGGTAGGCGGGCTGCGCTGGAGGGCCGCACCCCCCAGGTCGTCGGCCCCGAGGTGGTGCTCGGTCGCGGCGGGTTCGCCGCCGACACGGCACCCGAAGGTTCGCTCGTGGCTGTTCCCGACGGCGACGGCGGGTGGGTGGTTGGAGCCACGCCGGCAGAGGCGAGGCTGTCCGCCGCCAGGGTCCAGGGCCGCCGGACCACCGCGGGCGCCGTCCCGCCGCTGGAGGCCCCGGATGGAGACTGGGAGGCCGTGCTGCGTACACCGTGGGTCGAACCGGCCTACCTGGAGACCGATGCCGCCTGGTGCGAGCCGGGCGGACGACCGTGCAGCCCGCTGGCCAACGGCGGGGCCTTCGGCGCCAAGCTCGAGTCGGTGGCGCCCGCCGCTGCCCGGGAGCTGGCCGACGAGCACGGACGTCCGGTTCTGGTGGTCCTCTCCAGGGAGGACACGGTCCGGATGGGGGCCAAGCGTCCACCGGTGTCCGGCGGTGCACGGGCCGACGGGACGGGCGTCCTACGGGTGGTACGCACTCCGGGCATCGTTGAGGCGGTGGCCGCCGTGGCCCCCGGTCTGGTCGTAGAGGAGGTCGACGTGGCCGGCCCTCCGACCTCGTCGTCGATTCGGGCCGCCGGGTGGGCCGAAGCCGTGGTGCTGCTGACCGGCGCCGGGGCGATGGATGGGCCGGTGGTATCGCCCGACGGCGCATCTGCCACCGCAGCGGTGGGCGACGACGGGATCTCCGTCACCGTCAGGTGTGGCGATCCGCTGGACGCAACCGTGCTGCGCTCCTACTGCGTAGGCGCGGCACACATGGCCTGGAGCTGGATCACATCGGAGGCCCTGTCGGTGGACGGTGACGGCACCGTCCACGACCTGACGGTCCGGTCGTTCGGGGTGGTGCGGGCCACCGACACCCCGACGATCTCGGTCGTCATCGAGGACGATGACGGCGAGCCGGTCAACGGTTCGGATGCCGTCTTCGCCGCGGTCGCCGCCGCCACATGGTGCCATCGAGGACGCCCCCACGAGCTGCCCACCGGATAGCCGTTCCGGCCGGGTTGTGGCAGGCTCGGCGCCGTTGCTGAGGAACGGAGCCCTCCCATGAGCAAGACCGTCGGTCCCTACACCCCGGTCGTCCGAGCCGGCGATCTGCTGTTCGTCAGCGGCCAGGTCGGCATCGTCGACGGCGGCGTCGGTCCCGTGAGTGGCACGCTCGCCGATGGCGGCGTCGAAGCCCAGGCGGCCCAGGCGCTGGCCAACCTGCGGACCCAGGTGGAGGCAAACGCGGCGACGCTGGACCAGGTTGTCAAGACCACGGTGTTCCTGACCGACATGGCCGACTTCGCGGCCGTGAACGAGGTCTACTGCGAGGCGTTCGGCGACCACCGTCCGGCCCGTTCGTGCGTGGCCGTGGCCGCGCTGCCCCTCGGGGCGCTCTTCGAGGTGGAGGCCATCGTCCACGTCGGCTGACCTGCCGGCTGATCTGGCGGCTGGAGCGGGAGTGCACAGGCCCAGGTCCAGATGGCAGACTGCGCCCATGCTCGGCGCGGTCCTGATGGTCATCCTGCTGGTCATCGTGATGCCGGTCGGCATCCTCATCAGCGGCGCGCTGGTCGCGTCGCTGCTGGGCAGGTTGTTGAAGTCCGACGTGGACGCCAGCCACGAAGGGTCGGAACTGCTCAAGGTGAGCGAGGCCAACCCCTATGCCGGCCCTGTCGGCGACTGACCCTGCCGGATCTGCGGGTCGCCTCGACGACCCGGGGGCCTACGGCGCTTGGACGCCCCAGCGGGACTGGCCGAACCGGTAGCCAACCGACCGCACGGTGTGGATGAGGCCGGCGTGCTCCTCGCCCAACTTGGCCCGTAGCCGCCGGATGTGGACGTCGACCGTCCGGGCACCGCCGTAGTAGTCGTAGCCCCAGACCCGACTGAGCAGGGTCTCGCGCGTGAACACCTTGCCGGGATGGGCTGCCAGGAACTTCAGGAGCTCGTACTCCATGTAGGTCAGGTCGAGCGGTTCGCCGTCGACGGCCGCCTGGTATGTCTCCAGGTTCAGGGCCAGCGGTCCGTACTCGACCAGCTCCGGACGGGTACCCCGCCCGGTTCGGTAGAAGAGGTGCTCGATCCGTGCCTGGAGTTCGGCGGGCCTGACAGGCGTCAGGCAGAAGTCGTCGAATAGGTCGTCACGCAGCTCCAGGTCGGGCAGCTGGCCGCCTCCGACCAGTAGCAGGAGTGGCGCCAGCGGCATCTCCACCTTCCGGAGCCGACGGCACAGGGCGAACGCTCCCTCCGGGTCGGTGTCGGCAACCACGATGGCGCCGGCCCAGCCCTCGTTGGGTTCGTCGGACATTGCGGCATCCGGGTCGGCGACGGACTTCCACGCCCAGCCATCCAGATCGAGGCACTGGGCCAGTTCCGGTGGCGGTGGGTCTGGGTAGACGAGGAGGGTGTCCATGGTGTGGGCGGGGTTTCCGTCCCTCCAGTCTGCCCGGTCGGGCCCGAACATGTCCCTGTCAGCAGGGTGGTCCCGGCCGGCGGGCACCGGCCGCCTACCAGTTGGGCAGGTAGGTCTCGAGCTCGAACGGCGTTACCTGCCGCTGGTACTCGCTCCATTCCGCCCGCTTGTTCCGGAGGAACCACTCGAAGATGTGGTCGCCGAGGGCGTCCCGCACCAGCGTCGACTCCTCCATCTCGTCCAGGGCCTCGCTGAGGTTCGCCGGGAGCCCGGCCACGCCCAGGTCCCGCTGCTCGCCCCGGCTCAGGTCGTACAGGTTGGCCCGTGCCTCCGGCGGGAGTTCCAGGCCATCCTCCACGCCGCGCAGGCCGGCGGCCAGGAGTACCGAGAAGGCCAGGTACGGATTGCATGCCGGGTCGACGGCCCGGTACTCGACCCGGGTGGAGTCGACCTTGCCGGGCTTGGGTATCGGGACCCGGACCAGCGCCGATCGGTTGTTGCGGGCCCACGACACGTAGCGCGGCGCCTCGTATCCCTCGTTGATGCGCTTGTACGAGTTGACGAGCTGGTTGGTGATGGCGGTGATCTCCCGGGCGTGTTTCAGCAGGCCGGCTATGAACGCCCTGGCGGTGTCCGACAGGCCGTTCTCCGCGTCGGGGTCGTGGAAGGCGTTCACCCCGTCGCGGAAGAGTGAGAGGTGGGTGTGCATCCCCGAGCCCTGAACGCCGTTGAGGGGCTTGGGCATGAACGTGGCGTACACGCCGCGGTCCATGGCGATCTTCTTCACTGCCAGCCGAAGGGTCATGATCGAGTCGGCCATGGACAGTGCGTCTGTGTACTGCAGGTCGATCTCGTGCTGGCTGGGGCTGTCCTCGTGGAACGAGTACTCGACCGGGATCGAAAGTGCCTCGAGCATGTGGAGGGTCTGCTTGCGGAGGTCCGATGCCACGTCGGCGGTGGTGAGGTCGAAGTACGACGCCTGGTCGAGTGGCACCGGAGCCGACGAGGTACTGGCGTCGGCGAAGTAGAAGAACTCGACCTCGGGGGCACAGAACATCTCGAATCCGGCAGCCCGGGCCCGGTCCACGTTGCGGCGCAGCACCTGCCGGGGGTCTCCCTTGAAGGGTGTGCCGTCCAGGTCGGTGATGTCGCAGAATATGGTGCCCGACGGTTCCTCGGGATCGGCCCACGGAAGCAACTCGAATGTGGCGGCGTCGGGCCTGGCCAGGACGTCGCTCTCCTGGATCCTGCTGAACCCGTCGATGGCAGAACCGTCGAACTGGAGTCCCTCGTCGAGGACGACCTCCAGCTCGGCCGGTGAGATCGCCACCGACTTGTGCCGACCCAGCACGTCGGTGAACCAGAGGCGGATGAGTCGGACGCCCCGTTCCTCGACGGTCCGCAGAACGTAGTCCCGCTGGTCCCGTCGTCGATCCTCTGCTGTCGTGACCATGGTCCCAGCATGTGGGGAGTGGGACCGGATCACCAGAGTTGGAGCCTTCGTTCACATTGCGTTCACAGTCAGAAAACGTTCATGAAACGGCTTCCGACGTAGGTTTGTCGGTGACCGGCGGCATAGCCGGTGACCGCTGAAGAGACGAACGCCGGCCTGACCGGCCGACCGGGAGAGACCACGATGGCCATCAGGGCTGAGTACATCTGGATCGACGGCACGGAACCGCTTCCGTACGTCCGCTCCAAGACCAAGATCATCGACGACGCCGAGCACCTCCCCATCTGGGGCTTCGACGGCTCGAGCACCAACCAGGCCCCGGGTGACAACTCCGACTGCGTGCTGCGGCCTGTGTTCTCGTGTCCCGATCCGCTGCGCGGCGGCGACGACATCCTGGTGCTGTGCGACGTGTGCCTCCCCGATGGGGAGATGACCCCGCACCCGACCAACACCCGGGCGGCATGCGTGGAGGTGTTCGAGAAGTTCGCCGACCAGGAGCCGATGTTCGGCATCGAGCAGGAGTACACCTTCTTCAAGGAGGGGCGCCCGCTGGGCTGGCCTGTAGAGGGCTACCCGGCCCCGCAGGGTCCGTACTACTGCGGCGTGGGTTCCATCGAGATTGCCGGCCGCGACATCGTTGAGGCCCATACCAAGGCCTGCATGGACGCCGGCCTTGCCATCTCCGGCACCAACGCCGAGGTGATGCTCGGCCAGTGGGAGTTCCAGATCGGTCCGGTGGACACCGTGGCTGCAGCCGACCAGGTCTGGATGGCCCGCTACCTGCTGTACCGGGTGGCCGAGGACTTCGGCGTCGACGCCTCGGTGGCAGCCAAGCCCATCAAGGGCGACTGGAACGGTGCCGGTGCGCACACCAACTTCTCAACCAGAGCCATGCGCGAAGGCTACGACCCCATCATCGCCGCCTGTGAGGCGCTGGGCGCCAAGGGCAAGATCGCCGAGCACATCGCCGGCTACGGGCTCGGGACCGAGGAGCGCCTGACCGGAGCCCATGAGACACAGCGCTTCGACCAGTACAACTACGGCGTGTCGGACCGCGGTGCCTCGGTCCGCATACCGTGGCAGGTCCACCTGGACCAGAAGGGCTACATCGAGGATCGTCGCCCGAACGCCAATATGGACCCGTACGTGGTCACCCGTCTGATCACGAACACCTGCTGTGAGGCCCTCGCCGGCTAGCGGTACATACGGACCTGGCAGGTTGCCCCCGGATGGCTGCTTTGGTCGTTCACTTTGTTGGTCTCCAAGACCACCCGCCTCCACCCTCAGCCCATAGTCGGTGCAAGCCGACTGAGGGCAGCCCGACCGGCCTCCGGCACGGGCCGACTTCAGGCCCGTCGGTACGCTGAGCCCATGAACCGGATCCGACTGGCGCTGGTGCAGATCGGCACCGTCGTGGGTGACCTGGCGGGCAACGTGGAACGAGTCAGGCGTCGGCTCGACGAGGTCGACGACTGCGACCTTGCGCTGTTCCCGGAGATGACGGTGACCGGCTATCCGCTCGAGGACCTGGTCCACAAGCCCGGCTTCGTGGCCGACAGCCGGGCAGCGGTCGCCGAAATCGCCGCTGCGAGCGGTCGTTGCGCGCTGGTGGTCGGATTCGCCGATCCCGGGCCCGACGGGCTGGTCCACAATGCGGTGGCCGTCTGCCACCGAGGTCGGATCGTCGGCACCTACCACAAGGAGTGCCTGCCCACCTACGACGTGTTCGACGAAGGCCGGGATTACGAACCCGGTTCGGGCCCTCTCCGGTTGTTCCGGGTGGGCGGCGTGCGGGTGGGGGTCGCCATCTGTGAGGACCTCTGGGTCGTCGGAGGTCCGATCGAGCGCCTGGTCGACGGTGGTGCCGAGCTGCTCGTGACGGTGAACGGCTCGCCGTTCCACCGGGGGAAGCAGGCGGCCCGGGAGTCAGTGGTGACAGCCACGGCGACCTCGTCGGGTCGCCCGGTGGCATACCTGAACCTCGTCGGTGGACAGGACCAACTGGTATTCGACGGCGGATCGATGGTGGCCGACCCGTCAGGGCTGGTTGTCGGTCGAGCTCCACGGTTTCGGGAGGCCGTGGTCATCCTCGACGTGGACGTTCCGACGGTGGAGGCGGGCGACGACGACCTTCCGGTGGTGGAGGTGTCCGGGGCAGTGGAACGCGACGACCACCTCATGGCGCCGCCCTTGCTGCCGCTGGACGAGGTGGCAGAGCTCTACGAGGCCCTGGTGACCGCGACGCGTGACTACGTCCGCAAGAGCGGCTTCAGCGACGTCTGCCTCGGCCTCTCGGGTGGGGTGGACTCGGCGCTGGTGGCCACCATCGCCGCCGACGCCCTCGGTCCGGAGCACGTCCACGCCGTGTTGATGCCGTCCAGGTACTCGAGCGGCCACTCGGTATCCGATGCCGAGGCCCTGGTCGCCGCGCAGGGACTAGACGTGACCACCCTGCACATCGAAGACGTCCACATGGCGTTCGCCGGAACCCTGGCGGTGACGCCAGACGGTGAGCCGGCCGGGCTGACCGACGAGAACCTGCAGTCCCGGATCCGCGGGGTCCTGCTGATGGCCCGCTCCAACGCCAACGGCTGGCTGGTACTGACCACCGGGAACAAGAGCGAGTCGGCTGTCGGCTACACCACGCTCTACGGCGACACCGCCGGTGCCTATGCCGTGATCAAGGACGTGTACAAGACCCAGGTGTACGAGCTCTGTCGCTGGCGCAATGCCGGTGAGCCGGGCTGTGACGGCCGCCCCGTGATTCCCGACGGGATCCTCTCGAAGCCGCCATCGGCCGAGCTCCGGCCTGACCAGCGCGACGATCAGAGCCTGCCGCCCTACGAAATCCTGGATCCCCTGCTGGAGGCCTACGTCGAGGGTGATCGGACCAGGGCCGAGCTCATCGCCGACGGTCACGACCCCGACCTCGTAGACCGGGTCGTACGGCTGGTGGACGGCGCGGAGTTCAAGCGTCGACAGACCCCGGTGGGCCCGAAGGTAACCGTCAAGGGGTTCGGCCGGGATCGCCGTATGCCCATCGTCAACCACTACCGGGGTTGAGGCGTCCAGATGGGAGATGGCCGGGTGTCGGATCCCGTGACCACCGTCGAAGGAGCGGGCGAGTTCATCGTGTTGGCCGAGCTCTCGACGGCCCTGTCCGGCCGGTTGGCCGGGTGGTCGACCGATGGCGCCGATCCCGACACGTCCGCGACCATGGCTTCGCTGGCCGCCAGGTTGGGTGAGCACGCCGGCTGGTGGATGGACCGGACACCCGAGTCGGCGCTCCTCGAGGGCGAGCGGACGGCGGCGTCAGGTGCCGGCCGGCTAACCGACATCCTTGCGCTCCTCGACGTTCCACCGTCGGACCGGCGATCGGCGGTGGCCCCGGTGCTGGATCGCCTGGTGGCGTATCTGGGCGTCTTGTCCGAACGCCTATCACCGGTCGGTGACGCACCCGCGCTCCGGACCATCCGGCTGGTGTTGGCCGACCTCGAGGACCGTCCCCGTTGACCGGTGCGCCCCACGGTCGACTACCGGGACATCGGTGACTCGTGGGGGACGTTCCGCCATGATTCGTGACAACGGTCACGTTTCCACGTTGTGGTCCTGAGGGCTGTGGATAGGGTGACCGCCGATCGGGAGAGTGGGCAGCACCGTCGAGGTGGGCCGGCTCATCCGGTCGGATGATCGGACAGAGCGAACGATTCGGTGAGCACCAGCGAGACCGGTGCTCCCCCGGCTGGAGGAGATCGAGCGTGGCCAAGGAACGGGTCGAACGGGACGAGGAAGACCTCGTCAGGCTGTATCTCACCGACATCGGGCAGTACCCGCTCCTGACCAAGGAGGGCGAGGTCCGACTCGCCCAGCAGATCGAGGCCGGGGTCGAGGCCCGCACCGCGCTGGCCGAGAAGGACGACTCCCTCGCACCGGCCCGTCGACGTGAGCTGAAGCGGAACCTCAAGCGGGGCGAGGACGCCCAGCGCACGTTCGTCCAGTCGAACCTCCGCTTGGTGGTGTCTATAGCCAAGAAGTACCAGGCATCGGGCCTGCCGCTGCTAGACCTCATCCAGGAGGGCAACCTCGGCCTGATGCACGCCGTAGAGAAGTTCGACTGGCGCAAGGGCTTCAAGTTCTCCACCTACGCCACCTGGTGGATCCGACAGGCCATCACCCGCGGCATCGCCAACACCGGCCGCACCATCCGCCTACCGGTCCACGCCGGCGACACGTTGGCGCGCCTGCAGAAGGCCCGCTCCCGCCTGGAGTTGAAATTGGGTCGGCAGGCCACGCTCGCCGAACTCTCCGCCGAGGTGGAGATGCCGGAGGAGAAGGTGACAGAGGCACTCCGCTTCGCAGCCGAGCCTCTCTCCCTGAGCGAACCGCTGAGGGAGGACGGCGACGCCGAACTCGGTGATGTGGTCCCGGACCACCACGCCGAGTCGCCGTTCGAGGAGGCGGTCACCTCCCTGCTCCCCGAGGAGATAAGCCGGCTTCTGGCCCCGCTGGACACCCGCGAGCGCGAGATCCTCAAGTTGCGATTCGGATTGGACCGCGGTGAGCCCCGGACCCTCGAGGAGGTCGGGGAGCACTTCAACCTGACCCGTGAGCGCATCCGCCAGATCGAGGCCCGTGCCATGTCGAAGCTCCGCCATCCGAGCAGTGACACGGGCGCCCGTGACCTGCTGGCCGTCTAGGTCTCCGGGCCCGCGACCTGACTTCCGGGCCGGCTGATCGGTAGCCCCGCTCCGGTCCCACGGTCCGGAAAGGATCCGACTGCAGTGCACCGGTTCGCCGGTCGGTGCCCGTGCCTCGACTGGCGGAGGTGGACGGGAATCGAACCCGCCGGACGGGGATCGCCCGTCCCACCCGCTTTGAAGGCGGGGGAGCCCACCAGGTACTCAGACACCTCCACCGGTGACGGTACGGGTGGAGGCCCTCGAACACCACTCCGGGCATCTCGCCCGGTGTCGCCCGCGGCATCCCGGCCGTAACATGTGGTCCATGAAGAAGCTCGTGATGTTCAGTGCCCTGGCCGCACTGGTGGCCGTGGCGGTCCGGAAGGTCCGCTCGATCTAGCCCCGCCGGGCCCGACGACGGAGTCGTCGGATGCCGGCCACCGCGCCCAGGACGATTCCGGCGGTGAGAGCGCTGGCCGCGATCCAGTTCCGGTCGATCGGGACCCGGTCGCCCAGCGGGACCGGGTTGTCGAACTCCAGGATCAGCCATCCCCTCTTCTCCGCTTCGCGGCGTAGGTCCCGGTCCGGGTTCACGGCTACCGGGTGGCCCACCAACTCGAGCATCGGCAGGTCGGTTGCCGAATCGGTGTACGCCCATGACCCCGTGAGGTCCAGTCCCAGCTCGTGGGCGAGGCGGAGGATGGCCTCTGCCTTGCCCGGGCCGTGTGCGTAGAACTCAACCTCCCCGGTGTAACGACCCTCGGCGTCGATCATCGGAGTGGTGGCCACATACTCGTCGACCCCGAGGTGGTCGGCCAGCGGGGCAACGATCTCCACCGGGGACGCCGACACGAGGACGAGGAGCCGACCCTCAGCACGATGGTGGGCGAATAGGTCGAGTGCCTCGTCGTAGACGATCGGCTCGATCACCTCGGCCAGGTGGTCGCGGGCGAACCGTCGCAGGCCCTCCTGCTCCCAGCCGGCCGCCAGGCGCAGCGCCGTACGGCGGGCACGGTCCATGGTGGCCTCGTCGGCGCCGAAGAAGCGGAAGAGCAGCTGGCCCCAGGCCGCCCGGAGCACCATGGGCGCACTGAGGTAGCCGGCACGACGGAGGGCGGGCCCGTAGGCGGCCATGGAGGCACGGGCTATGACCGTCTTGTCGAGGTCAAAGAATGCTGCCTCCACCTGGCCGAGCCTAGGGCGGGCCGAGGTGGCCGACCGGTACGGGTGTCGGACCGCACCACCGTGCTCGTCCACCATGCCGCCCGGGAGGGGGCCCGGGTCGCTGCCGTGGGCGGGTCGACCCGTCAGGTGGAGGACACGGTTGTGGGATCCAGCGGGCTCCGGCTTCCGGGCATCGACGTCGAGCGCGTGGTGGCGGGCGAGGTGGTCACCGTGACCGTGCGGCACCTGGCCCGGACAGATGTGCCGCTCATCGGCATGCTGCTGCCGGACGTGGTGCTGTCGGCCACCGTCTCGATGCGGCGCGAGCGCAGGGGCGGCTGGCAACGACGTCCGGGTGGTACGACGGTCGTCTACCGTTGGGATGGTCGTAACAGTCGGCGGCGGGAGATCAGGTGCAACTTGACGTCCACCGCTATCCACGCGACAACTGCGTGGTTCTGGTCGTCCTCGGCGACCTGGACCTTGCCGGCGCCCCACGGCTCCGGCAGTCGGTGGTGGCCGAGACCGCCACCGGTACCCGCCACCTGGTGCTGGACCTGACGGCGGTCGACTTCATCGACTCCACCGGCCTGGGCGTGGTGGTCGGTTCCCTGAGACGCCTCAGGGCCCACGACGCAGAACTCTCGGTGGTCTGTCCCGAGCAGCGGATCCGTCGCGTCTTCGAGATGTGCGACCTCGACCGGGTGTTCACGCTCCATGCCACCGTCGCCGATGCCGTGGCCGATCGGGAGTCGGTGTGAAAGGCGGCACCAGCCCGAAGGGGGCTGTCGAGCTTCTCGTGCCCCCACGGTCCGAGTACCTGCAGCTGGTACGGGCGATCGTCGGGGCGACCGCCGCCCTGGAGGACGGCCTGCACTCCGGTCGGGTCGCTGACCTCCGCCTGGTCGCGTCCGAGGCGGTCGCGAATGCCATCGTGGCCCAGGGATCGATTCTCGCCGCAGATCCGATCCTCGTGCGGTGCGAGTTGGCCGGTGACCGGATCGTCGTGGAGGTCACCGACCATGGCCCGGGATTCGACCTGACCGCCGTCCCCGAACTCCCGGAGGTCGAGACACCGGAGCGCCTCCGCCACGAGTCGGGTCTTGGGGTGTCGCTCATGCATCGGCTCTCCGACACCGCCGAGGTGGAGAGTGGGCCCGGGGGCACGCTGGTGAGGCTCGTGATCGCCGTCGGGAACGCCTGAGACCAGCCACCGTCGGACGGTTCCGGGTGGTCGCCCGTACTGTCATCCGGTGGCATGGGGTGGGGCGACCACTACGGTTTCCCCCGGCCGAACCCACCAGTGGACGGGACCGATGGCAGGCAGGCAACCGACGACAGACCTCACGTGGCTGGGCAGCAACCGGCCCCTGGCACGCGCCATCGGCCGGCCCATGGTGCGCTTCCTCGACATTGAGGCGTCTGGTGGAATCCTGCTGATGGTGGCCACCTTGGTGGCGCTGGTGTGGGCCAACTCGCCCTGGTCGGGGTCCTACTACGACTTCTGGCACACCGAGGTCCACCTGGCGTTCGGCGACGTGGTGTCACTCGACCAGGACGGGCACTCGCTCACCCTGGTGGGGTTCGTGAACGACGTCCTGATGGCCGTCTTCTTCTTCGTGGTTGGCCTCGAGATCAAGAGGGAGATGGTCACCGGCGAACTCCGGCGACCACGGGCCGCCATGCTCCCGATCGCCGCGGCCCTCGGCGGCATGGTGGTACCCGCCCTAATCTTCCTGGCGTTCAACCGATCGGGTGCGGCCTCGACCGGCTGGGGAATCCCGATGGCCACCGACATCGCCTTCGCCGTGGGCGTGGTCTCGCTGCTGGGTCGGCGGGTGCCGACCTCGCTCAAGGTCTTCCTCCTGAGCCTGGCTATCGTCGATGACATCGGCGCCATCCTGGTGATCGCCGTCTTCTACACCTCTGACCTCGCCATGGACTGGCTGTTCCTGGGTGTGGCGACCACGGTGGCCGTGGCGACGCTGACCCGGTTGAAGGTCTGGTACACCCCCTTCTACATCCTGCTCGGATCGGTTCTCTGGTACGCCATGTTCAGGTCGGGGGTCCACACAACCATCGCCGGCGTGGCCATGGGCCTCCTGGCTCCGGCGAGGCCCCTGCTGGACAGGGCCGTGATGCCGCCGATCGAATTTGACCAGTTGGATGCCGAGGACCTGCGGGAGGCGAAGTTCCGCCTCAACGAGTCGGTCTCGGTGGCCTCCCGCCTGGAGCACCGGCTCCATCCCGTGACCGGTTTCGTGATCATCCCGGTGTTCGCCCTGGCCAACGCGGGAGTCGACATCAGCTGGGAGTCGCTCTCCAATGCCATGACCTCGGGCATCACCCTGGGCGTCGCCTTCGGCCTGGTGGTCGGCAAGGTCGTCGGAGTGTCGTCCTTCAGCTTTCTGGCGCTGCGCCTCGGCCTGGCCGTCTTACCGGCCGGGACGACCCGTCGGCACCTCGTCGGCATCTCGGCCATCGCCGGCATCGGGTTCACCGTCTCGCTGTTCGTCACCGGCCTGGCCTTCGATGCCGTCGCCCTCCAGAACGAGGCAAAGGTGGGCATCCTGGGAGCCTCCATTGTGGCGGCGGTGGTCGGCGTGATGATCCTTCTGGGAGCCCGGCCCGTGGTCGCCGAGGGCGACGGTGGGGGCACGGCGACGGTCGACGCAACCGGTCAGGAGCCGCTGGCATGACCAGGGCCCTCGTCATCGTCGAGTCTCCTGCCAAGGCCAAGACCATCGCCGGCTATCTGGGCGACGGATTCGTCGTGGAGTCATCGATCGGCCACGTCCGCGACCTCCCCCAGCGGGCCTCCGATGTACCCGAGGGCCAGCGGGGCGCTCCGTGGGCCAAGTTGGGCATCGACATCGACAACGGCTTCGCGCCGTACTACGTGGTGAACAGCGACAAGAAGGAGCAGATCGCCCGGCTGCGCCGCCTCCTGAAGGAGGCCGACGAGCTGTACCTGGCCACGGATGAGGACCGGGAGGGGGAGGCCATCGCCTGGCACCTGCTGGAGCTCCTGAAGCCGACGGTGCCGGTGAAGAGGATGGTCTTCCACGAGATCACCCTGACGGCCATCACCGAGGCCCTCTCCCACACCCGTGAGGTGGACCGCAACCTCGTTGACGCCCAGGAGACCCGACGGATTCTCGACCGGCTCTACGGTTACGAACTGTCCCCGGTCCTGTGGCGCATGATCGGCAAGGGCCTGTCAGCCGGTCGGGTGCAGAGCGTGGCCACCCGGATCGTGGTGGAGCGGGAGCGGGAGCGGATGGCGTTCCTGGCTGCCGGCTACTGGGACCTGACGGCGACGGTCACGACCGCTGACGCCGGGTCGTTCACCACCCGTCTTGTCGCCGTCGACGGCACGCGGGTGGCGTCGGGTCGGGACTTCGGCGATGACGGCCGACCCACCCGCGACGACATGCTGGTGCTGGACGAGGCCGCGGCGGGCGCTCTCACCGCCGGCCTGGTCGGGCGCCGTCTGACGGTGGCGGGGGTCGAGCCGAAGCCCTATCGACGACGGCCTGCCGCACCCTTCACCACCTCGACCTTCCAGCAGGAGGCGGGCCGCAAATTGCGGATGTCGTCCTCGCTGGCCATGCACGCCGCCCAGGGTCTCTACCAGAAGGGCTATATCACCTACATGCGGACCGACAGCACCACGCTGTCGGACACGGCCGTGTCAGCCGCCCGGGCCGTGGCCCGTGAACGGTTCGGTGCCGACCACCTCCCGGACACCCCACGGACGTATGCCAACAAGGTGCGCAACGCCCAGGAGGCCCACGAGGCGATCCGGCCGGCCGGCGACCGGTTCCGCCATCCTGACGATGTGGCCGGCGAGGTGCCGACCAGCGAGGCCCGGGTCTACGAGATGATCTGGCAGCGCACCGTGGCATCCCAGATGACCGACGTCGTGGGAGAGACGGTCCGGGTCACCCTCGCCGGTCCGGTGGGCCCAGAGGGTGCCGGCGTCGGGGGGGCGGTCACCTTTTCGGCCAGCGGCACGGTGATCAGCCATCACGGGTTCCGCCGGGTCTACCGGGAGGACGTCGACGATCCGGAGGAGGGCGACGACGAGAGGGTGCTTCCGGCGCTACAGGTGGGGGCGACGGTCGACGTGGCCGAGGTGCTACCGGACGGCCACACGACCCAGCCGCCGGCCCGCTTCACCGAGGCCTCGCTGGTCAAGCGGATGGAGGAGTTCGGGGTGGGTCGGCCATCGACGTACGCCTCGATCATGGAGACCATCCAGCGCAACTACGTCTTCAAGAAGGGCTCGGCGCTCGTGCCGACGCTCAGTGCCTTCGCCGTGACCACCCTGCTCGAGCTCCACTTCCCCCGACTCGTGGACTACGACTTCACCGCCGCCATGGAGGAGGACCTCGACCAGATAGCCAACGGCCGAGCGGAGCGCGTGCCGTGGCTCGAAGCCTTCTACTTCGGGTCCGAGGACGACATCGGCCTGCATGCCAAGGTCACGACCCGGCTGGGCGACATCGACCCCCGCGGGGTCAGCACGGTAGAGCTCGGTGTCACGGACGACGGTGAGCTCGTGGTGGCCCGTTTCGGAAAGTTCGGACCGTACGTACAGGTGGGGGAGGACACCGCCTCGATCCCTGATGACGTGCCGCTCGACGAGCTGTCGGTCGCCCGGGCCCTCGGGTACCTGGACGCGCCGACCGATCGGGAGTTGGGGACCGACCCGGAGACCGGCCTGGTGGTCATAGCCCGCTCGGGTCGGTTCGGGCCCTACGTGTCGCTGGGCAGGCTCCCCGACCGTCCGAAGCCCGGGTCCCCCGAGGGTCGGCTCATGTTGGTCCCGCGGAACCGCAGGGAGGTCAAGGTGGCGCTGGCGTACCTCCGCCTGGCGGCCGGGCGACTCGACTGGGCGGCAGCGAAGCAGGTGTTGAATGTCCCCAAGCGGGGAATCGGCAAGGGGGCCGTCGAACGTCTGGCCGTCGCGGTGGAGGACGGGGCGGCGCCTCTGGACGCCCTTCGCCGGGCCGACGAGCTCGGGATCACCGGAAGGCCGTTGGCCGGCGTGCGGGCCTTCGTGGAGTTGGCCGACGACCTGGCGGTCGGGTCGGACGTCGCGCCCGACGAGGTGCTTCGTGGAGCGTTGCTGGCGTCGGGATTCCTGGCCGAGGTTCGCGACGGTGAGGGCTCCGACGCCCGACTGGCCAACCTGGACGTGCTGTTCGAGGCGGCCGGGAGCTTCGCCGACGCAGATGCGCTTCTGGACGAGCTGGATCGGCAGGCCGACGCCGACGAGGCGCCCCGCCCGAGGACGGCCTCGCTCTTCCAGACGATGACCCTGGAGCGGATCACCTTCGAGGATGCCATGCAGCTCCTCAGCCTTCCGCGGGTGGTCGGGGTGGATCCGACCGACGGCATGGAGATAACAGTGCAGAACGGGCGCTTCGGGCCGTACCTCAGGAAGGGCTCCGACAGCCGCAGCCTGGAGTCCGAGGAGCAGCTGCTCACCATCACCCTCGACGGCTGCCTGGCCGTCCTGGCCCAGCCCAAGCGTCGTGGCAGGACGGTGGCGAGGCCACCGCTCCGGGAACTTGGGGTGGATCCGGCATCGGGCCGCACGATGATCCTCAAGGACGGCAACTGGGGTCCGTACGTGACCGACGGTGAACACAACGCGTCCTTGAAGCGGGGGGACTCGGTCGAGGAGCTAACCGACGAGCGAGCCGCCGAGTTGCTGGCCGAGCGGCGGATGAAGGGGCCAGCCCGGAAGCGTCGGTAATTTTTGGGGGTGGTGCCCTTGGTGGGGGTGGTGCCCTTGGTGGGGGTGGCGGGTGCCGCCATCGGGGCGGGTGCCGCCCTCCCGTAGAGTGGCGGGGTGAGCGGATCGACCGGACGAGACTCGGCCGACAGTCGGGAGGATCCGGTTCCCGGCGACGAGTTCACGCCGTTCCGGATCCTCGGACGTCCCTCGGTTCTGCGGTCCCGGCTGTTCAGCACCCCGGCCTTCTACCGCCTCTGGCTGGCCCAGGTGGTCTCGGCCACCGGTGACTGGTTGGGCCTGCTGGCCATCTCCATCCTCGCCATCCGGCTCGGCTCCGGGAACGAGGGTGCCGCCCTGAGCCTGGTGCTGGCCGCCCGAATCGTGCCCGGCTTCTTCTTCGGGCCGGTGGCAGGCGTGTTCGTGGACCGATGGGACCGCAAGAAGACGATGGTGACCTGCGACATGGGCAGGGCCATGGTCATGCTGGCCCTCCCGTTCGTCGACACCCTGTTCGGGCTGTTCCTCGCCTCGCTGCTCCTGGAGGCGTTCACCATGCTGTGGGGCCCGGCAAAGGAGGCATCGGTGCCACACGTGGTCCCCGTCGAGTCGCTGGCCTCCGCCAACTCGTTGTCGTTGGTAGCCGCCTACGGGACCTTCCCGCTGGGTGCCGGGCTGATGGCCCTCTTCGGACGGTTGTCGACGGCCCTGTTCGACTCGTCGTGGGCCGACAACGTGCGCCTCGACGACATGGGGCTGGCGTTCTACGCAAACGCCCTGTCATTCCTCGTGACCGGCTACCTGATCTTCACCCTCGACCTCCCGAAGCGCCCCAGGGTCGAACGTGACCTGGCGAAGGGCCGCCGGGCCGTCCTGGCCCACCCGATCGATGAACTGCGCGAGGGCTGGCGCTTCGTCTTCGTCAACCCGGTGGTGCGCACCGTCAACATGGGCATGGCCACCGGGCTCATCGGAGGCGGCATGCTGGTTCCCCTGGGCGCTATCTATGCCGACGAGGTGCTGGGTGCGGGCAGGTCGGGTCTCGGGGTGCTGATCACCGCCCTGGGGCTCGGAGTGGCGGGCGGCGTGGCGCTCGTCTCGTGGCTCCAGCGACGGCTCGACAAGGCGCGGACGTTCACCTGGTCGTTGGTGGGTGCCGGTGTGTTCCTGGCCCTGGCCGCGTCCATTAGCCAGGTCCACCTCTCCACGACGATGGTGTTCGGCATCGGGATCTGTGCCGGGTCGGTCTACGTGCTCGGCTTCACCCTGCTCCACGAGAACGTCGACGACCAGTTGCGGGGCCGGATCTTCTCCACGTTCTACGTGCTGGTCCGGGCCTGCGTCCTGCTGGCCCTGGTGGTCGGACCCCTGATGGAGGACCTGCTGGACCGGCTTTCCAGCGCGCTGTGGGATCGTCACGTGGAGGTGTTCGGGGTGGCGGTGGACGTGCCGGGGGTGCGTCTCACGCTGTGGTTGGCATCCCTGATCATCCTTGCCTCCGGGGCGGTGGCCATCGCCTCGCTGCGGGCCGGTGAGCTCGGCTACCGATCGTCTGACCCGGACCGGGAGCAGGCGCCGTGACCGGACGCTTCATCGCCGTGGAGGGAGCAGACGGCACGGGCAAGAGCACGCAGGCCCGGTTGCTGGCAGAGCGGCTGGGGGCGGTGTTCACCCGGGAGCCGGGCGGGACGCCGCTCGGGGAGCGTATCCGGGCCCTAGTCCTGGACCCTTCCGGAGATTCTCCGGTGGACCGGGCCGAGGCCCTGCTGATGGCCGCAGCGAGGGCCCAGCACGTGGCCGAGGTGGTGGGACCGGCGCTGGCCGCCGGCCGGGACGTGGTGTCTGACCGGTACGTGGCGTCATCGGTCGCCTATCAGGGCTACGGCCGCGGGCTGGGAGCCGAGGCGGTCGCCGAGGTGAACCGCTTCGCCACCGACGACCTGCAGCCCGACCTGGTCGTCCTGATCCTGGTGGACGCACCGGTGGCGGGTCGACGCCTGGGCGATGACCTGGACCGGATCGAGCAGGCCGGCGATGGCCTCCAGGCAACGGTGGTGGCCGCCTATCGGGAGATGGCCGCCGCCGATCCCGACAGGTGGCTCGTAGTGGACGGCAACGGCCCTGTAGACGAGGTGGCCGCCAGGGTGGCCGCCGCCGTCGAGGAGCGATTGGGATGACGGGTCCACGGTGACTGGCTCCCGATGACCGGTCCCCGATGAACGACGACGCCCTCTGGGCGACGGTCGTCGGACAGGCCGCCGCGATCTCGCTCCTGCGGGCCTCCGTGGTCGCTCCGGTCCACGCCTTCCTGTTCGTGGGCCCACCCGGTGCCGGCAGGGAAGAGGCAGCCCGGGCCTTCGCCGGAGCGCTCTTCGCCGGGAGCGAATCGGCCGACGGTCCGGAGCCCGAGGCAGCCACGCGACACCGCCGGCTGGCCGTCGCCGGCCAGCATCCCGACCTCGTTCACGTGGAGCCCGACGGTCGCGCCCTCCTGGTGGCCGATACCGAGAGGATCACGGTCGAGGGTTGGCGGTCGCCGGTCGAGGCCGACCGCAAGGTGATCGTGGTGGATCGCTTTGACACGG
This sequence comes from Acidimicrobiales bacterium, assembly GCA_022452145.1. Taxonomy (NCBI): domain Bacteria; kingdom Bacillati; phylum Actinomycetota; class Acidimicrobiia; order Acidimicrobiales; species Acidimicrobiales bacterium. Next base: position 26,831 of record JAKURY010000009.1, read on the forward strand.
CAGAGCCCGAGGCGGCGGCCAGCCTTCTCAAGACCATCGAGGAGCCGCCGGCCACGACGACCTTCGTGCTGTTGGCGGAGGAGGTTCCAGCAGAGCACGTGACCATTGCATCGCGCTGCTTCCGAGTGGACTTCCCGCCGCTGGCCGACGACGTGGTGGTCGCCGCCATGGTTGCCGACGGGATCGACGTGGACCGCGCGGCGGTGCTGGCGGAGGCGGCGGCGGGGAGTCTGAGCCGGGCCCGCCTGCTGGTCGACGATCCGGCCCTGCACGGTCGGCGGAACGCCTGGCATTCGGTGCCGTCCCGCCTGGACGGCAGCGGGGCGGCGGTGGCCGTACTGGTCGAGGAGCTCCGGGCCATGATCGATGACGCCCAGGCCCCCCTGGTGGCCCGCCACGAGGTCGAGCTGGAGGCGCTGGCCGAACGCGAGGAGGCGTTCGGAACTCGGGGGTCGGGCAGGCGCGAGTTGGTGGACCGTCAGCGACGCGAGGTGCGTCGCCTGCGTGACGACGAGCTCCGGTTCGGGCTGGCCACCATCAGCCGCGTCTACCGGGACACGGCTCGGGCGGCCAGCGAGGCTGGCCAGCCGGTGGACTCCGCCATGGACGCCACGGCCCGCATCACCGGAGCCACCGGCGAGCTGGTCCGCAACCCCAACGAGACCCTCCTGCTCCAGGCACTCCTCCTGGACCTGCCGACAGCCGGTTGAGCCGCCGGCGGACCTGCGGCGCTGGGCCACGCCCCGTCCACGGGGACGGTGCCCCCCATCGGGTCTACTCGGGGGTCACGTAGGCGGCGGTCAGGCCGCCGTCCACCGAGAAGTCGGTCCCGGTCACGTAGGAGGACTCGTCCGAGGCTAGCCAGAGGGCGGCACGCGCTATCTCACCGGCCTCCCCGAATCGGCCCATCGGCACGTGTACCAGGCGCCGCTGTCGCTTCTCCTCGGTGTCCAGGAACGACATCAGGAGCTCTGTGCGGAGCGGTCCCGGGCACAGGGCGTTGACCCGGATGCCCTCCCGGGCGTGGATCACGGCCAGTTCCCGCGTCATGGCCAGTACGCCGCCCTTGGATGCCGTGTAGGCCAGCTGGGGGGTGGCCGCCCCCACGAGGGCCACGAAGCTGGCCGTGTTGATGACGCTGCCCCCGCCGGAACGACGCAGTGCCGGAATGCCGTGGCGGCAGCCGAACCAGACGCCCTTGAGGTTTACAGCCATGGTCAGGTCCCAGACCGCCTCCTCGGTGGTCTGGGCGTCGCCGTCCCCCGGATGCATGATTCCGGCGTTGTTGAACAGGACGTCGAGACGACCGAACGCCTCCTCGGTGTCGGCGATCGCCCTAGCCACCTCAGCCTCGACGGCCACGTCGGCGGTGAGTGCGATGGCCTCGCCACCGGCGTCGGCGATCTCTCCCACGACCTGCACCGTCCCGTCGGCGTCCAGGTCAACCGCTGCCACCCGGGCGCCCTCGGCGGCGAAGAGAATGGCGCTCTCCCGGCCGATCCCCGATGCGGCGCCGGTTATGAAGGCCACCTTCCCGGCCAGCCGGCCACCGAGTGGGCCATCGGTCGTCATCGCGTACAGATCCCGGGACCAGGTCCTCCGCAGGGGTCGTGGGAGCAGGATGTGCGTACGGGCAGGCTCATGGCTGCGAGCCTGCCACACCGGCCCGGCGGATCGCCGACCGCCGTCGTGGCTGACGCCCTCCGGCTCTGAAAGGCTTGGGCATGGCCGATGCTGCTGCGGCGCAGACCGGGACCACCATCGTGAGGGGCGCCTGCCACCACGACTGTCCGGACACCTGTGCCTGGGAGGTGACGGTCGAGGGGGGGCGGGCCGTCCGACTCCGTGGAGCGGTCGACCATCCGTTCACCGCCGGCGAGCTGTGCCCGAAGGTGAATAGGTACCTCGACCGGGTGTACCACCCCGACCGGATCCTGCGACCTCTGCGTCGGGTGCCGGGACCGCGCGGGGGCGAGCCCCGGTTCGAGCCGGTGTCATGGGACGATGCGATCGCGGAGGTGGCCTCCCGGTTGACAGCGGCCATCGACCGCCATGGGCCTGAGACCGTGCTCCCCTACTCCTTCGCCGGCACCCAGGGCCTGGTCCAGATGGGGGTCATGTCCCAGCGCTTCTTCGATGCCCTGGGCGCCACCCGCGTGCACCGCCACCTGTGTGGGGTGACGGCATGGCTGGGGGCGGCCGACGTGCACGGGCTCCCACTGGGCATGGACCCCGAGGACCTCCGGCACTCCCGGACGATCCTGTTGTGGGGCACCAACACCCTGGTCACCAACCGGCACCTGTGGCCCACGATCGAGGCGGCCAGGGCCGACGGCGCCGTGGTTGTGGTGGTGGACCCCGTCAGGACCACGACTGCGGAGCGGGTCGACCACCACGTGCAGCTGCGGCCGGGGACAGACGTGGCCCTGGTCCTCGGCATGCTCCACGTCATCGACCGGGACGGCCTGGTGGACCGGGCGTTCCTGGACGACCACACCACGGGTTCCGACGAGCTCCTCGCCGATGCCCGACGGGTCGACCTGGACGCCACGGCCGCCACCACCGGAATCGACGTGGCCACCATCGAGTGGCTGGCCACCACCTTCGCCACCGGGCGGCCGGCGGCCGTCCGGGTCCTCGTCGGCCTCGAGCACCGGCAGCACGGCCAGGAGGCCCACCGGGCGCTGGCCATGCTGCCCGCCGTCACAGGTGCCTGGAGGGAGAGGGGCGGCGGTCTCTGCCGCTCCACCCAGCAGTACTTCGACCAGGTGCTGGTCGACCCGGTGCCACGGCGGACCGGGACGGTACAGCCGCGGGTGGTCAACATGGCCGCGCTGGGCGAGGTGCTGACCGATCCGGACCTGGATCCGCCGATCACGGTCCTGATCGTCCACAACTGCAACCCGGCGACCATCACCCCGGACCAGAATCCGGTGCTGGCAGGGCTGGCCCGCGACGACCTGTTCACGGTGGTCATGGAGCAGGCGATGACCGACACGGCCCGCCATGCCGACCTGGTGCTCCCGGCCACCACCCAGGTGGAGCACCTGGACCTGATGAACGCCTGGGGCCACATGTACCTGTCGTTGAACCGACCGGCCATCGCTCCTGTGGGCGAGGCGCTGCCCAACACCGAGGTGTTCCGCCGGTTGGCCGTCGCCATGGGCCTCGACGCGCCGGGCCTTGCGGACGACGACGAGACCATGGTCCGCCAGCTGCTGGACTCGGACCACCCATGGCTGGACGGCATCGACCTGGAGCGCCTGGACGCCGAGGGGTGGGTCCGCCTGAACGTCCCCGACGGCTTCATCCCGCCCATGGACGGGGCCACCGCGACGGCCGACGGCCGCCTAGCCCTGGGCCCACTGGAGTACCGGCCCGGAGACGAGACACCCGACGGCGACGCCCGACTGGTGGCCCGGTACCCCCTGGGCCTGCTCACCCGCAAGCAGCACGTCAGGTTCCTGAACAGCCACTACGGCGGGTTCGCAGACCACCTCCCGGCCGAAGGGGAGCCCAGGCTGGACGTCCACCCGGACGACGCCGACCCCCGTGGCATCGTCGACGGCGACAGGGTCCGAGTCTTCAACGACCGTGGATCGGTCGAGCTGCGGGCGGCGGTGGTCGACCGGGTACAGCCCGGGCTGGTGACCATGCCGTTCGGGTGGTGGTCGACCACGACATCGGACGGTCGCGGGGCCAACGTCTTGACCAACCCCCGTCCGGGTCGCAACATCGGCTCGGCAGCCTTCCACGACACCCTGGTCCAGGTGGAACCGGTCGGGCCGTCATCGTGACCGTTCGGGCTGCTCGAACCCGACGGCGGGCCGGTCTGTGACCACCACGGTCACCATCACGGGAACGGGTACGCCGATCCCCACGCCGGACCGCGCCGGGCCCGGGGTGCTCGTCACCCATCGGTCAGATGGCCGGCCACTGGACCTGCTGATCGACGCGGGGAGGTCCACGGTGATGCGCCTGCTGGGTGCCGGATCCGATCCCGGGCGACTCGACGCGGTCTTCCTCACGCACCACCATTCCGACCACCTCGTCGGCCTGGACGACGTGCTCCTCACCCGATGGGTGATGGACCGGGAGAGGAACCTCCCCACGCTTCCGGTCGTGGCGCCCGACGGACCCTGCATCCCCTTCGTGGACGGCCTGGCCGACCGGTGGGCCGACGACTTGGCGGTAAGGGCATCCCACTCCGGGCGCCGGGACGGCCCCTCGGTGGAGCCAGTCCCGTTCCCCTACCCGGGCGTTCCGACAGAGGTCTGGCGTGCTGACGGCGTTCGGGTGCTCGCCGGCCAGGTGCGCCACGAGCCGGTGCACCCGGCGGTCGGCTACCGGATCGAGACCCCGGATGGCGTCGTGGTCGTCTCCGGCGACACCCTGGTGTGTGACGAGGTGGCCGAACTGGCCACCGGAGCCGATGTGCTGGTCTACGAGGCCATGCGGTTCTCCGAGATCCGCAGCCTCCCGGAACGCCGTCGGTTCATCCTCGACTACCACGCCGACACGGTGGCCATCGGCCGCCAGGCCCAGGGCCTGGGCATTCCCCGACTGGTGCTCACCCACCTCATCCCGCCTCCGGGGTCGGTGGCCGCCGAACGGGCCTTCGAGGACGATGTCCGGTCCGGTGGCTACACGGGTGACGTGGTAGTGGCGCGGGACCTGACTGCGGTCACCCTTCCCTGAGCTGGCCCCCGCCGCCCGGCCTGCGGTAGTGCCTCCTGGTCAGTCGGGGACCACCACGGTCCGGCGCCCGGACGTCGGGGCGGCGAACCAGGCGGGTACCTCGGATAGGCCGATGGTCCCGCCGACGAACTCGTCTAACGGCAGCTCACCGCTCCGATAGAGGTCGAGCAGTTCGGGCACGCCGACCCGGGGCTCGGTATCCCCGTAGATCGATGCCGTGATGGTGGCCCGCTTGAGAAACAGCTGGGGTAGGGCGATGGGCAGGTGGTCGACCGGTCGGGGCGAACCGACCTGGACCACCGTCCCCCCGACGCCCAGGCAGCGGAAGGCCAGGGCCAGCACGTCGTGGTGGCCTGCCGCCTCGATGGCCACGTCCAGCCCCTCCCCGTCGGTGGCCCTCCGGATGGTGGTAGCGACGTCGTCGTCGGGGTCCAGGCAGAGGTCGGCGCCCAGCCGTCCGGCCAGGGCCCGCTGGTCGGGGTCGGGATCGATGGCCACCACGGTGGCTGCCCCCGCCCTGGAGGCGGCTACCACGGCAGCTGTTCCCACCCCGCCGCAGCCGAACACCGCCACGTGGTCACCGGTCTCCACGGCGGCCGTTCGGACGACCGATCCGTAGCCGGTCATCACACCGCACCCGACGATGCTGGTCGGGACGGGATCCAGGTCGTCGCCGACGGGGACGCACTGGCCGACGTGGACCAGGGCGTGACTTGCCATGCCGCCGATGCCGAACGCCCGGGCCAGGACCGCCTCGTCGGCGTCGACGGGAGCTGTGTCCGCGTGGACCGGTCGGAGGCAGAACGCCGGTCCCTGTCGTCGGCAGGGCCGACAGGTACCGCACGGGTTCCGCCACGCCAGCAGGACCCGCTGGCCGACCACCAGATCGACGCCGGGCCCGGTGGCCTCGATCCTGCCCACCGTCTCGTGTCCGAGGATCAACGGCGGCTGCTCGGGGATGCCGCCGTGGATGGCCAGCACGTCGCTGTGGCAGATCCCACACGCCTCCATGGCCACCCGGACCTCGCCGGGTCCCGGCGGGCCGAGGTCCACGTCGACGATCTGGACCGGTCCGTTCCGCTCCCGGACGACGGCCGCCCGTGTCCGGAGGACGCCGGCCGGGCCGGTCACCAACTGAACTCCAGGACGATCTTGCCCACGTGGGTGTCGGCTGTCATGGCCTCGGCGGCCCCAGTCAGGTCGTCGGCGGGCAGCACCCGGTCGACAATGGGCACGACGGTGCCGTCGGCCAGCAGGGGGAGGACGTCACGACCCGCCGACTGGATAACCGTGGCCGCCTCCTCCTGGCTCCGGGTCCGGAAGGTGGTCCCGACGAGGGTCAGGCGCTTCCTGGCCAGCTCGTCGAGGTTGACCTTGTCGATGACCCCTCCGACCCGGCCGACCGACACGATCCGTCCCCCGAGGGCCGCCGTGTCCACGCTGGCCCGGAGGGTGCCGGCGCCCACCACGTCGATGGTGACGTCCACGCCGTCCGGAGCCACGGCCAGCACCTCATCGGTGAAGCCGTCCGACGGGCCGACGATGCCCGCAGTCGGGGCGAGGCCCAGGTCGGTGAGGCGGGCCAGCTTGTCGGTGCTGCGCGAGACGGCCAGGACGGACCCGGCGCCCAGGTGGGGTGCCAGTAGCAGGGTGGCCACCCCGATCCCCGACGAGGCGCCGTTGACCAGCACCGTCTCCCCGGCCGACAGGCGCCCTGCGGTCACCAGAGCGTCGTGGACGGTGACGAAGTTGATGGGGACGGCAGCCGCCGTGGTCAGGTCCAGGGAGTCGGGAACGGGCAGCACTCGCCCGGCCGACACGACCAGTCGCCGACGGAAGGCGCTGTAGGTGAAGGCCATGGCCCGGTCGCCGACCTTCCAGCCATCGACGCCCTTGCCCACCGCCGTCACCCGCCCGGACACCTCGCCGCCGGCCACCGTCGGCCGGGACGACCGGTCCGGTTCGGACAGCGAGCGGCCTACCCGGTAGGCGCCTGCCAGGGCGTACACGTCGCCCCGGTTGAGTCCGCCGGCCACCGTCTCGATCTCCAGGTGACCGGGACGGACTTCGTGGAGCGGAACGGTCGAACGCGAGGGACCGTCGGGCCCAACCACGATGGCCTCGGTCTGCTCCGGGATCCGATCAGCCATCGGTGGGGATCCGGAGCGTCCGGACGAACAGGGCGATGCCGCGGTAGTTGGCCACGGTGAAGATCAGGTCGTGGACCTGCTCTCGGCGGAGGTGGCGGGACAGGTCCTCCCACGTGTCGTCGCCAACGTCGCCGTCCCGGGCCAACTCGAGGGCCGCTGCCACCACCGACCGCTCGGCCCCCCTGAAGGGGGTCGGGTCGCCGGCGATGGCCGCCTCGACCTCGTCATGCCGTAGGCCGACCGCCGAGCCGATCTCCCGGTGGTGGTACAGCTCGTAGTCGCTGTTCTCAAAGCCGGCCGTGCAGAGGATGGCCAGTTCGCGGGCCCGGGCCTCCAGCGTCGACCGGTCGAGCAGGTGGGAGGCGAACGGCGCCCACTTTCGGAACAGCCACGGGTGGGCCACCATGCCCTTGAAGACGTTGGGGACCTCGCCGTCGGCGCCCCGGGGCAGGTGCCGGATCAACTCTGGGTCGATCTCCGCGGTCGCCGGGAGGTTGACCCGGGGCGTTCGGTCGGTGGTCATCAGATCGCCCGGTCGGCCTTCAGGCTGGTCGGGGGGCGGCGGCCGTGCCGCTGCCGTCGTCGAGGGCCGAGACCCGCCAGAGCTCCCGCCTCGCCGACCCGTAGTCGTGGACGGCGTAGTGCTGGCACGTCCGGTTGTCCCAGATGAGGACGTCGCCGGCCGCCCACCGGTGCCGGTAGACGAGGTCGGGCGTGGTGGCGTAGTCGAAAAGGGTCCGGAGGAGTCCCCGTCCCTCCTCGACGGTCATGCCCTCGAACCGGTCCACGTAGGCGGCGTTCACGTACAGGAATCGCCTTCCCGAGCGGGGGTGGATCCGGACCACGTCGTGTACACGGCGCGGGGCGTCGGCCGGGTCGGCCCCCATGATCCGGGCGAAGGCCGCCCCCGAGTGGACGGCCCGGAGGCCAGCCAGGAGGTCCTTCATCCGGTCGGAGAGGCCATCGTGGGCCCGGACCTGGTCGGCGAACATGGTGTCCCCACCACTGGGCGGGACCTCGACAGCGTTCAGCAGGCAGACGGTCAGCTCGTCGGCGAAGTAGGTGCTGTCGGCGTGCCATCGCTCGGTGATCCGCTGCTCCTTGCGCACGTCGGTCACGTGGATGATCTCGTCATGGTCGGGGTGGCGGAGGCCGTAGTCGGTGCGCTGGAGCGGGCCGAACAGCCGACCGACGGCCAACTGCTCCTCGGGCGACAGTAGCTGGTCCGGGAGGTGGAGCACCCCGTGAGCATCCAGCAGGTCGAGGACCTTCTCGGCTCCCCGTGCGTCGAGGCCGGCCAGGGCAAGGCCCTCGACCCGGGCGCCGAAGGTACCCGTGTCGGGATCGCCGGTCAGCGGGGTCACGGTAGGCACGACGGCGATGGTAGTGATGCACGGTCGGGCCCGCGAGGCCGCTGGTCGTGGGTCCGGAGTTAAACGTTCAGGAGTCGTGGAGGACGAACCGGATCCGCTTGAAACCCTTCCCCTTGGACTCCGTCTTGACGACCTCCAGGCGCCCGACCTGGCCGGTGGACGACACGTGGGTCCCGCCGTCGGCCTGCTTGTCCAGGCCGACGATGTCCACCACCCGGATCTCGTCCACCGACTCGGGGACCAGGTTCACCTTGGTCCGGATGAGCTCCCGGTCCAGCACCGCCTCGCCACGGGGGAGGAACGACACCTCGATGGGTCGGTCGGCGGCGATCTCGGCGTTGCAGAGGGCCTCCACCTCTGCGGCGAAGCCCTCCGGGAGTTGGTCCACCTCGAAGTCCATGCGTCCCGAGAGGGCGTCCATGTTGCCTCCGGTGACCACCCGCCTCCAGTTCTTCCACATCACGCCGCAGAGGACGTGCATGGCGGTGTGGGTGCGCATCATCTGGCGCCGTCGGGCGTCGTCCACCTCGCCTGTAACCGTCGTGGCGACCTCGGGTACCGGGCCTGCCAGCGTGTGGAGCACCCGTCCGTCGACGGTACGGACGTCCAGGACGGCGGCGGCCCCGGTGGCCCACACCAGGTGGCCGGTGTCATGCGGCTGGCCACCGCTGGTGGCGTAGAAGGCGGTCCGGTCCAGTTCCACGCGGTCGCCGTCGACGGCAACGACGGCGGCCTCGAACGAGCGCAAGTCGGCGTCTCGCAGGTACAGCCGGTCGGTCATGGCCCGGCCTCCTGGCGTGCTGGTCGCCCGCTCATGGCCCAGCCTCCCAGTCGGCCGGGCGGGTATCGCCGACGTCCACCCGCAACTCGCCCTCCACCACCTGCCAGGCCATCTGGTCGAGGCCCTCGCCGTCCGGCGGCCAGGTGACTTCCGGAGCGCACGAGTCCGTGAAGACCGAGGCCGTGCCGTCCCACTGGACAAGGCAACGGGCTTCACGCCCCGGGACCCGGGCCGAGAACGCGGCCCAGCCGAAGGCCGGGTCGTCGCCTGCATGGGTGATCCAGATCGGCCGGTCCCTGCCGGCCAGGTCGGGGAACGGGACCGGTCCGTTCCGGGCGATCTCGGTGGCGAGGTCGGCGGCGTGGATGCCGCGGAAGTCTGGGTCACCCAGCTTCACCTCGATGGCGTCAGTCGAGCCGGCCAGCCACAGCACCAGCATTAGGGCTCCCACGGCGGCGGCCAGCCCGGTCATCGTCACGGCGATGGCCCGCGGCACGTCGAGCCGCATTCCCCGGGCGACGGTCATGGCTTGCAGGCCCCTCTCGATCGTCGGCCGGTGGTGTGTCGGAAACCCGGGCCGTAGTTCGGTCCCACTGGGTCGGTCCCGGCGGGGTGCTGCCTAGTATCGCTCCGGTCCGGCGTCGATGACAGCAGGCGGCGACCATCCGACGAGACCGACCGTGAGGTCCGCAGGAGGCGACTGGCGTGGATCTGTTCGAATACCAGGGCAAGCAGTTCTTTGCCCAGTACGGCATGCCGGTATCGGACGGCGAGATCGCCTTCACCGTCGACGAGGCGGTGACGGCCGCCGAGCGGCTCGGCACACCGGTCATGGTCAAGGCCCAGGTCCACACCGGTGGCCGGGGCAAGGCCGGTGGCGTCAAGTTCGCAGCGACCATCGACGACGTCCGGCAGCACGCGACGAACATCCTGGGCCTGGACATCGGTGGCCACGTCGTGGGCCGGGTGTGGGTCGAGCGGGCCTCGGACATAGCCGAGGAGTACTACGCCTCGTTCACCCTCGACCGCTCGGCGAAGAAGCACCTGGGGATGCTCTCGGCCGAGGGCGGCGTGGAGATCGAGACGGTGGCCGACGAGAACCCGGATGCCATCGCCAAGGTCTGGATAGATCCAGTGGACGGTCTAGACGAGGCGGGAGCCCGGGCCTGGGTGGCTGCTGCGAACCTGCCCGATGCCGCCGTCGAGGGCACGGTTGACGTCCTCCAGAAGCTCTACACCGCATACGTGGACGGTGATGCCGACCTGGTTGAGATCAACCCGCTCATCCTCACGCCCGATGGCCGGATCCACGTGCTGGACGCGAAGGTCACCCTGGACGGCAGCTCGGTGTTCCGCCACGAGGACTACGTGGAGTTCGATGAGACGCAGACCCGGGACGAGCGGGAGACGGCAGCCCACGCCCGGGGCCTGCAGTACGTGGGACTGGACGGCTCGGTGGGCGTGATCGCCAACGGCGCCGGGCTGGCGATGTCCACCGTGGACGTGGTCAACCAGGTCGGGGGCAGCCCGGCCAACTTCCTGGACATCGGCGGCGGCGCCAACGCAGACGTCATGGCCGGGGCCCTGGAGGTCATCAACAACGACCCGGCGGTGCGGTCCATCTTCATCAACATCTTCGGCGGCATCACCAGGGGCGAGGAGGTGGCCAACGGCATCATCGGGGCCCTCGAGCGGGTCCGGATCGACGCCCCGATCGTGATCCGACTTGATGGCACGAACGCCGAAGAGGGTCGGGCAATCCTGGAGCCGCACCTGTCCGACACCCTGCAGATGGCGCCGACGATGCTGGATGCGGCCCGACGGGCCGTGGAGCTGGCCACAGCGGCGGGCACCGACGAGAACCGGGGGGTCTGAGCCGTGAGCGTCTTCGTCGACTCTGCCACGAAGGTCGTCTACCAGGGGCTGACCGGCAGCCAGGGCCGCTATTACGGCCTGCTGAACCGGGACTACGGCACGCGGGTGGTGGCCGGGACGAACCCCAGGAAGGCCGGGACCGACGTTGACGGCATACCTGTCTACGCTTCGGTCGCCGAGGCGGTCGCCGAGACCGGGGCCACCGCGTCGTGCATCTTCATCCCGGCGCCCGGGGTGCGCGACGCCGTGCTGGAGGCCGCCCGGGGTGGCGTGGAGTTCATCGTGGCGATCACCGAGGGTGTACCGGCCCATGACGAGGCCGACCTGTACAACCGGCTCCGCCGGGACTTCCCGGGCGTGCGGCTGCTGGGCCCCAACTGTCCGGGGATCATCTCGCCCGGCCAGTGCAACATAGGCATCACCGCCGGTCACATCGCCCTGCCCGGCGGTCCGGTTGGCATAGTGAGCCGGTCCGGCACGCTCACCTACCAGGCGCTGTACGAGCTCAAGGAGAAGGGCATCGGCTGCACGACGTGCATCGGCATCGGTGGCGACCCGGTGCCCGGCACGTCGTTCATCGACTGCCTGGCCGCCTTCGAGGCTGACCCCGACACGAAGGCCGTGATGATGATCGGCGAGATCGGCGGGTCGGCCGAGGAGGAGGCCGCCGAGTTCATCGCCGACCACATGACCAAGCCGGTGTCGGCCTACGTGGCCGGCGTGACCGCTCCGCCCGGCAAGAAGATGGGCCACGCCGGTGCCATCGTCTCGGGAGGTCGGGGAACGGCCCGGGCCAAGATGGATGCGCTGCGGGACGCCGGGGTCAGGGTCGGCCTGAACCCGACCGAGGCCGGCGAGCACATGGCCGACATCGTCGCCGAGCTGGGCTGACAGGGACCCGCCTGCCGTCCACAGGGGGCACAGGTCCGCCTTTCGTCCACAGGGGGCACGCCTGCCTGCCCCACCTCACCGCAATCCAGGGGAACGCGCCCGGTTCCTACCGCCATTTCGCCATCAGCGGTTGCGGGGGCCGCTGGTACGGTCGCCCCCATGTCGTTGGCGGTGCTGGTCTCGGGTACGGGCTCGATCCTGGATGCGATGGTGTCGGCCGGCCTGCCGGTCGCCCTGGTCGTGTCGGACCGACCGTGTCCGGCCATCGGGATGGCGGCAGACCATGACGTGGAGGCCGTGGTGGTGCACCGGGACTCCTATGGAGACGACTTCGACCGGGACGCCTACACGTCCCGCCTGACCGACCTGCTGGTCGACCGGGGGGTCTCGCTGGTGGCCATGGCGGGGTTCGGCACGATCCTCGGCCAGCCGATCTACAACCGCTTCGCCGGACACATCCTCAACACCCACCCCGCCCTGCTGCCCGCCTTCCCCGGCTGGCACGCGGTACGTGACGCTCTCGCCCATGGGGTGACCGTCACCGGCTGCACCGTGCACATGGCGACCCTCGAGGTGGATGCCGGTCCGATCCTGGCCCAGGGGACCGTAGAGGTGCGTCCCGACGACGACGAGGTCAGCCTCCACGAGCGCATAAAGGCCGTCGAGCGGCGCCTCTACGTCGACACCATCCGATCCGTCCTGGGTGGCGAGCCGCCCGTTCCGGCGGGTGCCTCCGGTGGAGCATCGGCATGAGCGCCCCGACGGGCCGCCGGGCTCTGCTGTCCGTCTACGACAAGACGGGGATCGTGGAGCTCTCCCGCGGGCTGGTCGAGCTGGGGTGGGAGCTGGTCTCCAGCGGGGGTACGGCCTCGGTCCTGGTTGACGAGGGCCTGCCCGTCACCGAGGTCGCTCAGGTTACTGGCGCCCCCGAGATGCTGGGCGGACGGGTCAAGACACTCCACCCAGCGATCCACGGCGGGATCCTCGCCGACCGGTCCGACCCCGATCACATGGCCGAACTTGAGGCCCATGGCATAGACCCCATCGATCTGGTGGTGGCCAATCTCTACCCGTTCGCTGAATGGCCGGGCGTCGAGATGATCGACATCGGCGGGTCGGCCATGGTGCGGGCGGCGGCCAAGAACCATGCACACGTGGGGGTGGTTGTCGACCCGAGCGACTACCCGGACCTCCTAGATGAGTTGCGGTCAGGCAACCTCCTGTCCGAATCCACTCGACTGGCCCTGGCCCGTAGGGCTTTTTCCCATACCGCCTCCTACGACGCGTCAATTATGGCTTGGTTCGATTCCGGCCTCCCGGTTTCCGACACTGATTCCGGCTTCGCCGCAGCCCTTCCCGACACCCTGCATCTAAGCCTGGAGCGGGTCGATGAACTTCGCTATGGGGAGAACCCCCACCAAGCAGGAGCCCGGTACCGGTGGGCCGCCGACCTGACCGGTTGGTGGGATGCAGCAATCCTCCACGGCGGCAAGGCCATGTCCTACCTGAACGTTTTCGACACTGAGGCCGCATGGCGCCTGGTGAACGAACTGGGCGATGAGCCAGCCGCAGTGGTCGTAAAGCACGCCAACCCGTGCGGGGTGGCCGTGGCCGAGAACGTCTCCGACGCCTACCGGGCGGCTCACGGCTGTGATCCCGTCTCCGCCTTCGGGGGAATCGTGGCGCTCAACCGGATGGTCACCATGGCGGTTGCCGAACCGCTCTCCGAGGTGTTCACCGAGGTAGTCGTGGCCCCGGCCTACGAACCCGAGGCCCTCGAGGCGCTCCGAGCCCGGGCCAACCTGAGGATCCTTGAAGGCCCACCTCCCGGGCGAGCCGACTGGATCCTGGATTTGCGCAGTATTGACGGAGGGCTACTCGTCCAGACCGTCGACCAGGTCGATGATGATTCGCCGGCCTGGAGGGTGGTAACCGACCGGGAACCCACCGACTCGGAGTGGGCCGATCTCGCCTTGGCGTGGAAGGTGGCGGCCAGGGTGACCTCGAACGCCATCGTGCTCGTCAAAGACCGCCAGGCCGTCGGCATAGGGGCTGGCCAGCAGAATCGGCGCGACGCCGCCCGTATAGCCGCGGAGAAGGCCGAAGGTCGGGCCACCGGGGGAGCCTGCGCCAGCGACGCCTTCTTTCCGTTCCGCGACGGCCTCGATGCCGCCATCGACGCCGGTGCCACTGCGGTCATCCAGCCGGGCGGTTCGGTACGCGACGACGAGGTCATTGCGGCCGCTAACGAGGTCGGTTTGGCCATGGTGTTTACCGGCCGACGCCACTTCCGTCACTGACCGGCCCAGGTCGTCGGACCGACCCGCCCGGAGTCATCGAGGGATAGCGTGCCCCGCCATGACTGCACAACTGCTCGCTGGTGGGCCGGTCGCCGAGGCCGTGCTCGATGATGTCCGCTCCCGGGTCGAAGCGCTCGCCGCCAGGGGGGTCACGCCGGGACTTGGCACGATCCTCGTTGGCGACGACGGCGCTAGTGCCGGTTACGTACGCAAGAAGCACGAGACCTGTGAGTCGGTGGGCCTCGCCTCCAGCCACATCCAGGTCCAGGCCGGTGACCCCCCTGCGGCGCTGGACGAGGCCGTGGCCTCGTTCAACGAGGACCCGTCGGTCCACGCGTACATCATCCAGCACCCGGTGGCTGAAGGCTTCGACTTCAACGCCGCCCTGTCGGCCATGGATCCAGCCAAGGACGCCGATGGCCTCCACCCGACCAACCTCGGCAGGTTGGTGCTCCAGGAGGACGGTCCGGTGCCGTGTACGCCGGCCGGCATCCAGGCCCTTTTCGTGCACTACGACATCGACATCAGCGGCAGGCACGTGGTCGTGATCGGCCGCGGTCCGACCCTGGGCAGGCCGCTGTCGCTGCTGCTCACCACCAAGGCCCCGGGCGCCAACGCCGCGGTGACCGTGGTGCACTCGGCGGTTCCCGACCTGGCCGACCTGACCCGTGAGGCCGACATCGTCATAGCCGCCCTCGGCGTTCCGTCCTTCGTTCAGCCCGACATGGTGAGGTCGGGAGCGGTCGTGGTGAGCGGCGGCATCTCCTGGGAGGGTCGCAAGCTGCTGGCCGACGTCGACGAATCGGTGGGCGAGGTGGCGTCGTGGATCACCCCCCGCCTTGGTGGCGTGGGCCCGACCACGGTGGCCATGCTGCTGCGCAACACCGTCGAGGCTGCGGAGCGCTCCGTCTCCTAGCCGTACCGGCTCCCGGACCGGTGGCCCGGTCGGACCCCTGACCCGGCGGGTCGACGGCCCCGTTTGATGGCCCTGTGGCCCGGCGGCCCGACCCGACAGGCCGGCTGGTCCACTGGATGTTGACGGGTCGGGAATCGGTAGGGTCGGCCCCATGGCAGAGAAGATCACGATGGGCGCAGGCGGCGTCCTGAACGTTCCGGACGACCCGATCATCCCGTTCATCGAGGGTGACGGCACCGGGGTCGACATCTGGCCGGCAGCTCGTCTCGTGTTGGACGCCGCTGCGGCGAGGTACGGCCACTCCATCGAGTGGAAGGAGGTGCTCGCAGGGGAGAAGGCCTACAACGAGACCGGTGACTGGCTGCCCCAGGACACCGTCGACACGTTCTCCGAGTACATGATCGGCATCAAGGGCCCGCTGACCACGCCGATCGGTGGCGGGTTCCGCAGCCTCAACGTGGCCCTGCGCCAGATCCTGGACCTGTACGTGTGCCTGCGCCCCGTCCGCTGGTTCAAGGGTGTGCCCTCGCCGGTCAAGCGTCCCGATCTGGTCGACATGGTGATCTTCCGCGAGAACACGGAGGACATCTACGCGGGCCTCGAGGTGGAGGCCATGACCCCCGACGCCCTGAAGCTCCGGGAGCTGCTCGAGGACGCCTTTGGCTGGCGCATCCGTGAGGACTCCGGCATAGGGATCAAGCCCATCTCCAGGACGGGATCCCAGCGACTCCAGCGGGCCGCCCTGCAGTACGCGGTGGACCGCGGCCGTCCCCGCGTCCACTGGGTCCACAAGGGCAACATCATGAAGTTCACCGAGGGCGCATTCCAGAAGTGGGGCTACGAGCTGGTGCGCGACGAGTTCTCCGACGTGGCAGTCGGCTGGGACGACTGCGGCGGCGAGCCGGGCGACAGGATCCTCGTGCAGGACACCATCGCCGACATCGCCCTGCAGCAGGTGCTGACCCGACCATCGGAGTTCGACGTGATCGCCACCATGAACCTGAACGGCGACTACCTGTCAGATGCCCTGGCCGCCCAGGTCGGCGGCATCGGCATCGCGCCCGGTGGCAACACCAACTATGTGACCGGCCATGGAATCTTCGAGGCCACCCACGGCACCGCACCCAGGTACGCCGGTCAGGACAAGGTCAACCCGTCGTCGGTGTTGTTGTCCGGGGCACTCATGTACGAACACATCGGCTGGCAGGACGCCGCCGACGACATCGTGCGTGCCATCGAGTCTGCCGTCTCCGACAAGATCGTGACCTACGACTTCGCCCGGCTGATGGACGGAGCCACCGAGGTCAAGTGCTCGGAGTTCGCCTCGGCCGTAGCCGACCGGCTCTGACCTGACCTCCGGGGACGCAGCCGTGCCGCGGTCCAGTACCGCCTCGGGGATCCCTGAGAGCGTGGTGAGGCGCGGGTGGCGGCTGACCCGACGTTCGCTGCGGGCCCATCCGCTGGCCCACGCCACGGCCATCATGGGCGCCAACGTGTTCGCCCTGGCCGTGGTGGGCTTCACCGTGGTCATCGGTCGGGTAACCGACGAGGTGATCGTTCCGGGCCTGGACGGCGACGGCGTCACCCGCCGGTCCCTGCTGATCGCGGTGGCCACTGTCGTGGGTATCGGCGTCGTGCGCGCTGCGTCGATCATGGTCCGCCGATGGTTCAACATGCTGGCGATCAGCAGGACCCAGCGGACCTGGCGGCTGGCGGTCACGGACCGGTTCCTGGACGTCCCGCTGGACTTCCACCGTTCCAGGCCGGCCGGCCTCCTGCTGGCCCATGCCGATGCCGACGTGGAGGTGGCCACCTCCATGCTCATGCCGCTGGCGTTCTCCATGTCGGTCGTGGTGCTGGCGCTGGCCTCGCTGGCCAGCCTGCTGGCCGTCCACCCATTGTTCGCGTGCGTAGCCCTGCTCCTGTTCCCGACGCTGACGGTGCTGAACCAACGCTTCACCAGGGCCGTCGAGGCACCATCGGCTCGGGGCCAGGCTGCGGTCGGCGTGCTCTCGGGCATCGCCCACGAGAGCCTCGACGGCGTGATGGTGGTGAAGACCCTCGGCAGGGAGCGCGAGGAGCTCGAACGGTTTGCCGAGGTGGCGGACGAACTGCGCGGGCACCGCCTGGAGGCCGGTCGGCTCCGCAGTGGATACGCGCCGGTCATCTACTCGCTGCCCAACCTCGGGGTCATCGTCCTGCTGGTCCTGGGCACGTGGTTGGTGGGCCGAGGGTCGGTGTCGATCGGAGACGTGGTCCGGGCCATGTCCCTGTTCAGCATCCTGACCCTGCCCATGGAGATCCTGGGCTACATGTTCCAGGAGATGCCGCGCTCGGTGGTCGCCATGGACCGCATCGACCGTGTCCTGGCAGTCAGCCCCGAGTCCAGGCCGGACCCCGTGCCCGACGTACCGGATCCGGTCGCCGTGGAGTTCGACCGGGTGTCCTACGCCCACCCGCCTGCCGGATTGGTTGCCGGTCGGGCCCCGACCGCCAGGACGCCCGTCCAGGCCCCGGTGCTGGTAGACCTGTCCTTCCGGGTGCGGCCCGGAGAGTCGGTCGCCATGGTCGGTGCCACCGGCTCGGGTAAGAGCACCGTGGTCTCCCTGCTCTGCGGCCTCGTCCCGCCAACCGGTGGCCGGATACTGCTCGGTGGAGTCGACGTCGCCGACCTCGGTTCGGACGGCGCAGCCGGCGTCGTGGCTCCGGTCCTCCAAGAGACCTTCCTCTTCGCCGACACCGTTCTGAACAACCTGACCCTGGGGCGCGACGTACCGGCCGAAGAGATCCAGGATGTCCTGGCCATCGTGGCGGCCGACGGGTTCGTGGCGTCGATGCCCGATGGCCTCGACACCGTGGTCGGAGAGCGGGGCGTGACCCTGTCGGGCGGACAGCGCCAACGCCTGGCCATTGCCAGGGCCCTGCTCCGTCGGCCCCGGGTGCTGGTGCTGGATGACTCCACGTCGGCCGTCGACCCCACCATCGAGGCCGGGATCCTCCGAAACCTCAGGGTCACGCCGTCGGCCGGACCTGCCAGCTCGGACCGAGCGGTGCCGACCCTGCTCGTCATAGCCCACCGACTGGCCACCATCCGCTTGGCCGACCGGGTCCTGTTCCTGGACGGCGGGCGCATCGCCGCCTCGGGCACCCACGAGGACCTGCTGGACGTACCCGCCTATGCCGCCCTGGCCCGTGCCTACGAGGAGGACAGCCGGTGAGCAGCGCAGACCCGGCCCGCGAGGCGCGGGCGTTGGACGACATCGAGGGTGCCGGCGCCTTCGGCGTCCTTCGACGGGGGTTGGCCGCCTCGCCGGAACTCCGTGACGGGCTGGCCTTCACCGCCTGCATGGCCCTGGCCGTCGCAGGTTCCAAGCTGCTGGTACCGCTGACGATCCAGGCGGTGCTGGACGGCGCGGTCAGCGCCGACGGCGTACGGATGGGACGGGTGCTGGTGTTGTCCGGAGGGGCCGCCGCGCTGGTCATCGGCAGCATCCAGCTGGGCCGGGCCACCTACTACCGGTTGGTCCAGACGGCCGAGAACGTGCTCTACGGCCTGCGGGTGCGCACGTTCGAGCACCTCCACCGGCTGAGCCTCGCCGAGCACACGGCATCCAGCAAGGGCGCCCTAACGGCCAGGGTGACCAGCGACGTCGAGACCCTGACCAAGTTCGCCCAGTGGGGCGCCGTGGCGTGGATCATCAACTCGGTCCAGATCGTGGCCGTGCTGGCCATCATGGCCGCCTACTCGTGGCAGCTCACGCTGGTGACCCTCGGCCTGCACATCCCCCTGCTGCCGATCCTGCGCTGGATGCAGAAGCGCCAACTGCTCGCCTACGACCTGCTTCGTACCCGGGTCTCGGAGACCCTCGGGGTGATCTCCGAGACGGTGCACGGGGTCGAGGTGGTCCGTACCTACGGCTACCGGGAGCCGACCCGCCGTCGGATCCGATCCGCCGTAGACACCCAGTACCGACAGCAGATGGTGGCGGCCCGCTACTTCTCGCTGGTGCTGCCCGCATCCGACGCCTTCGGGGTGACGGCCATCGCCTCGGTCATCGGTGCCGGCGTCTGGTGGGGTGGTGGCTGGGGCGTGAGCTCGGGTGAACTGGTGGCGTTCGTGTTCCTGTCGAACCTGCTGGTGGGCCCGATCACCGAACTGGGCGAGGTGCTGGACCAGACCCAGACGGCGTTGGCTGGGTGGTGGAAGATCCTGGACGTGCTGGACACCGAGGTGGAGGTAGTCGACCCCGCCGAGCCGAGGCCGGTTCCCGGCGGGGCGCTGGAGGTGCGGGTCGAGGCCCTGGAGTTCGCCTACCGGACCGGCGACAGGGTCCTCCACGGGATCGACGCGGTGCTGCCGGCAGGTTCCTCGGTGGCGGTCGTGGGCGAGACCGGATCGGGAAAGACCACCTTCGTGAAACTGCTGGCCCGGCTGGCTGATCCGACGGCAGGTCTGGTGCTGGTCGGTGGGATCGACCTCCGGGACGCGTCACCCGACGACCGGCGAAGGGCCGTGCGGATGGTCCCCCAGGACGGCTTCCTGTTCGACACCACCGTCAGGGCGAACGTCCGCTTCGGCCGGACCGGTGCCACCGACGTCGACGTCGACGCGGCAATCAACCTGCTCGGCCTACGGGAGTGGGTGGACCGCCTGTCCGACGGCCTGGACACGAGGGTGGGCGAGCGGGGCGAGGGCCTGTCGGTGGGCGAGCGGCAGCTGGTGGCCCTGGCCAGGGCCCAGTTGGGCGATCCGGGGCTCCTGATCCTGGACGAGGCCACCTCAGCCGTCGACCCCGAGACCGAGATGGCCCTCGAGCGGGCGCTGGAGCGCCTTGCCGTCGGCCGGACCACGGTCAGCGTCGCCCACCGGCTTTCCACGGCAGAGCGGTCCGACTTCGTGCTGGTGTTCGACGCCGGCCGGATAGCCGAGCGTGGTACGCACGCCGAACTGTTGGACCGGGGCGGCATCTACGCAGGGCTCCACGCCTCGTGGATGGGCAACACCCGTGCCGTCGGGTCCGTCGGGACGTCGGACGTGGTTGGAACCGATGTCTGAGCCGCGGGAGCCGCTGGATCACCATGGCCCGGGAGAACCGCTGGACCCGGTGACGGGTCGGAGGGCCGGTGAGTGGGCCGCGGTGGTCGCCAGCCTTGCTCCCGTCGACGGGCCCTGGCCGCCTACGGGACCGATAGTGGTCGTGGCTCCCCATCCGGACGACGAGCTGCTGGCCGCCGGTGCCACCCTGGCTGCAGCCTCGGACGCCGGGACGGAGATAAGGGTGGTGGCCGTCACCGACGGCGAGCTGTCCCATCCGCACCTGACCGGGAGCGCCCGCGACGACCTGGTGGGTCGGCGGCTGGCCGAGACCGACCGGGCCTATGCGGCGGCCGGCATCGTGGCCTCCCGCCACCGCCTGGCGCTGCCCGACGGCGCCGCCTCGAACCATGCAGATCGGTTGGCCGACCAGTTGACGCCCCTGCTGGACGGCGCCGGCTGGTGCCTCGCTCCCTGGGAGGGCGACGGTCATCCCGACCACGACGTGTGCGGTCGGGTGGCCGGCGACGCCTGTCGGGACCTGGCGGTGCCGTTCGCGAGGTTCCCGATCTGGTCCTGGAACTGGGACGATCCGTCATCGCCGTCCATCCCGTTCGACGGGGCCGTGGCCTGGTCGTTCGATGACGACCTGAGGGCCCGCAAGCAGGCTGGCATCGCCGCCTACGCCAGCCAGGTGCGGCCCGTCGACGGTCACCGTCCGATTCTCCCGGCGGGGTTCCTGGAGCACTTCGCCCGGAACTCGGAGGTGTTCCTGCCGGTCGCCCGCTGAGCGGGCGACAGAACGATGCTGGCCTCATTCGGGCAGGCCCCGTACGTGAGCCGCGTGTCACGCCCACGCGCTGCGGACCGAGATCCGGGCGATCGGTAGCCTCGTATCCGTTCGACAGCCGCTTCCGAGGAGCATCCCGTGAGCCCCACCCCCGTCCGAGTCGCCGTAACGGGCGCCGCCGGCCAGATCGGCTACAGCCTCGTCTTCCGAATCGCCAGCGGTGCCATGCTGGGCCCGGACCAGCCGGTCGTCCTCCAACTCCTGGAGATCCCCCCGGCCATGGGAGCCCTAGACGGCGTGGCAATGGAACTCGACGACTGTGCCTTCCCGCTCTTGGCAGGTCTGGAGTTGAGCGACGATCCCGGGACCGCCTTCAACGGGGCGAACGTCGCCCTCCTGGTCGGTTCCCGTCCCCGGTCCAAGGGCATGGAGCGCCAGGACCTGCTGGAGGCCAACGGTGCCATCTTCACCGGCCAGGGGCGTTCCCTGAACGACCACGCGGCGGACGACCTGCGGGTCCTGGTGATCGGCAACCCGGCCAACACGAACTGCCTGATTGCCATGAACAGTGCACCGGACGTGCCCGACGAGCGCTTCACGGCCATGATGCGCCTGGACCACAACCGGGCCCTGACCCAGGTGGCCCAGAAGCTCGGCACGAGTGTCAACGACGTGTCGCGGATGACCATCTGGGGCAACCACTCCGCCACCCAGTATCCGGACCTCGTCCACTGCGAGGTTCCAGGTGGCACCGCCGCCGCGGTGATCGACGACCAGGCGTGGCTGGAGGGCGACTTCATCCCGACCGTGCAGCAGCGTGGGGCGGCGATCATCGAAGCGCGGGGAGCTTCCAGCGCAGCCTCGGCGGCCAATGCGGCCATCGACCACGTGCACGACTGGATGTCGGGTACCCCGGCTGGCGACTGGGTCTCCATGGGAGTTACGTCCGATGGCAGCTACGGCGTGCCGGAGGGGCTGCTGTGCGGGTTCCCGGTCACCTGCGCGGACGGTGCCTACGAGGTCGTCCAGGGCCTAGAGATCGACGACTTCTCCCGGGCCCGCATCGATGCCTCGGTCGCAGAGCTGGCCTCCGAGCGGGACATGGTTCGGGATCTCGGGCTGATCTAGGCGGAGCACCCGGCCAGCGGGAGGCCTGCCGGTCGGCGGTAACCCGGTCAGCCGGCGCGGACCGCGGCGAACACGTCTCCCAGGCCGTCCATCACGGCCCGATGGTCCACCAGCACCCGTGGGTCGCCGCCCAGGACCACGTCGCCGTCGATCACCGCCCGTAGCGGGTCCAGGGTGCCGTTGGCCATGGCGGTGGCGGTGGACGAGTTGGTGGTGAAGCGGAGGTCCGGCTCGTCCGCCGGACCGGCGATAACCCCGACCGTTCCCCGCTCCATACGTACGTGCCAGGTGGCGCCGTCGACCACCCGGTACTCGAGGACCAGGACCACTTCGGTGGTGGCCTTCCGGAGCCCGTTATGGGTCGACGCCGCCACGTCCATGGCCTCGATCCAGGCGTCGGTGAGGGGCTCGACCACGGTTGCGCAGCCTAGGTGCCGGGTTCAGGCCGGTGGCTGCCGCATGGCGGGTGTGCAGCCTGTTCCGCTCCGCCCGGACACCGCGGTGACGGCTACGGTCCGCTCCACCATCCCGGTCGCCACGGCCGGGAGCGGAGCCGAGGTGGGATTACGAAGGGATGACCGCGTGACCGAGATCGGGCGTGGCCAGAAGACCTACGACTACGGGCCCCGTCGCGGCCGGTGGCGTCGCCTGGAGGGCCCCGATGACGTCCTGGACCTGATGGACCACGGCGCCGACGGAATCGTGGCCGTGATCAGGGATGCGGGTGCCACGTTCCTGGGCCCCATCTTCGAGGAGTTGGCCGGCGTGGTGTGCACCGGTGGCACCATCCGGAGCCACATCGGGATAATCAGCCGGGAGTATCGGATCCCCGGTGTGATCGCCGCCGGGCTCACCTACGACCCGGACGACGGGACCGAGGTGGAGTTGGATGGCTCGGGCGACGAGGGCGTGATCTCTCTGGTGGCCGGATGATCGCCGATCCGGGCGGGGATGCCGACGGTGGTTCGGGTGGACCGGCCGCCTATGCCGACGGCGGGAACGGAGGCTCGGACCGTGACCGGGTGAACGCCTGGCTGGCCGCCATCAACCCGGTCACGAAGCGGCTGGTCGCCGAACGCACGTCCTACTCGTCCCAGCTCATCCCGGTCACCCCGTACGTGACCGTGTCGTGCATCGAGGCATTCCTGCGGTACCCGGAGGCGGTGGCCACGATCACAGCCGCCATGTCGCCAGAGGAGATCGGTGCAGCAGCCCGACGGCCCGGTTGCCAGGTCGACTCGGTGTTCCTGTGGGGGCTGGCCAACTTCTTCCTCATCGGCCGAAACGTCATGGCCATGGTCGACCCGACGCTGGACTCCGTCGAGCGGACCCACACCGTGCTCGACTTCTGGGCCCGCGCCTCACGGGCCTACAGGGGCGGCCGGCACCTGCATGCCGCCGAGGTGGGAAACCGCCTCGACGTGTTCCACCCCGACATGGTGTCCCACCTGGCCGCCGGGGCCGGTTGGGTGGACGACGAACGCCGTGACCGGATCCGTCGTGCCAACGCCACGATCATCAACCACCTCTTCCTGCTCTACTTCGACACCCGCGTGGGCCACGCAGACACCGGTCCGTACCGCCTGGATGATGGGCGCACCCTGATAGTCCGGGACTTCTACCGCCTGGCCGAGAGTGACTTCGCCTGGTCCGGCGTGGCCGCCAACGTGCCCCACCGGAACCTCACCGCGGCCCTGGTCCTGGGTCCGGAGGTGGACGTGACGATCACCGACTACGGGACGACCATCTCGACGCCCGAGAACTACCTGGACCACCTGACGGGGTTCGGGCTGTTCAGGACCGATGGGGTCGTACCCGGTGGGCTGCCGGTTCCGCTCTCGGACCGGGACCTGGAGGCCACTGCCGTTGCGGCGAAGGCCGCCCAGAGGCAGCACTACCGGGACATAGTCGCCATGGGCCGCGACGAGCGGATCGCCTGCGGGTCCTACGTCTACTTCACCTTCCTGCGACCGTTCGCCGAGATGGCCGGCGTAGCCGACGACATCGACTGGACGTGTCCCCGGGACACACCGGCAGATCTGTACCCGCTGGTCACTGCCGACATGGATCCGCCGGAGCGCGATCCGGACGCCGACATCTATCCGGCCTTCGCCTGAGGCGGATCAGCCTTCCGAACGGGCCAGGTGGTCGACGCCGAGCACCACGACGACGGCCGCCACGGCCAGGGCGGTCGGCACCACCAGGCCACCCGCGGCGTCCGGCCATCCGAGGCCGGCGCCTCCCACCGTCTCTTCAGCGTGGCGGCTCACCACGCCCACCCCGTAGGGCCATGGCCAGAGCACCCGCAGGGAACCCGCCATCAGCCCGACCATCACTGCCAGCACGTCGTCGTGGCGCCGTTCCAGCAGGCCGGCCAGCACCGAGGAGAAGCACGCCAGGCCGACCACCGCACCGATGCCGAACACTGCTGCGTCGACGAGCAGGCGCTCGTCCACCACCGCGATCACGGCGGAGTACATCCCGAGCATGAGCAGCAGAAATGAGCCGGAGATGCCCGGCAGGACCATGGCGCACACGGCCACCGCCCCGGAGGCCAGCAGCGCCAGGAGTGGCGGATCGGTTACCGGAGCACCCTGGAGTCCCAGTCCGGCGAACACCAGGACGGCCACCAGCGCGCCAGTGCCGAGACGCCCAGGTGTCCACGCCACGTTGCGACGTGTCACCAGCACCGAGGCCACCACCAGGCCCAGGAACAGGCCGGCCATGGGCTCCGGGTGGTCGACGAGGGCGTCCTCGATCACGCCAGCCAGCAGGACGACCGTGGTCAGCAGCCCGACCAGCAGGGGGACGAGGAACCACCAGTCGACCTCGCCCAGATGTCGGAGGCCGCCACGGAGATCGCCCCGGGCGAACCGGCCCAGCGCCCGGGAAGCGCAGCGAATGGCATCCAGCAACCGCTCGTAGATCCCGAACAGCAGGGCCAGCGTTCCGCCGGACACGCCGGGGACCACGTCGGCGGCTCCCATGCAGGCACCGCGCCCCACCTGGGTCAACACCGTGCGGGTGTCGGGACGGGTCGGGTCGTGGTGCTGCCCCGTGCCCGCCATCAGGCCCCTGTATCCCCGTCTGACACCAGGTAGGGGGCCAGGCGGGAGGCCATGTCCGCGGAGAAGCGGGTGGGCCTCCCGTTGGTGCCGGTCACCGCCGCGACCACCTCCTGGGTGGCGAGCACCTCGTCTCCGCGGAGGAGCCGTTGGCCCCACCGGGACGAGGCCCGACGCAGTTCCAGAACCTCCGTCTCGATGACCAGTGCATCGCTGGCGATTGCCGGGACCAGGAACCTGGTGGCGATCCGGGAGACGACGAACCGGTAGCCGTCGCCCTCCAGGTCGTGGAGGCCGAGCCCCGCCTCGTCCAGCAGCTCGATTCGGCCGGTCTCGAACAACTGCACGTAGACGCTGTGGTTCAGGTGGCCGTAGGGGTCCAGCTCGTAGAAGCGGACCTTGACCGGATGGCGATGGGGAGCGGTCGGAGCATTCGGCACGCAGGTGACGCTAGCCGTCGGCGTTCCCGGGGCCGGGGCCGCCCAGGGGCTGTCGGCGGGCTGGCGTCCGATGGCACAGGGCTACCCTCGACTCCATGGCAGGTACAGGCTCACCGTTCGAAGTCGAGATCCATTCCGAGGTGTTCGAGCCGGAGTCCGCGGCATCGGAGGGCGGCGCGGTTCTGCTGGTCTCGGGAGCCGATTCGCACTGCACGCGCTGGACGCCGGAGTTGATCCAGCCACTGCTGGCCCTCGGCCATCGCGTCGTGCGCTACGACCACCGGGACAGCGGCCTCTCGACCAAGGTGCCTGTGGAGGTCGGCTACACGCTGGACGATCTTGCCGATGACGCCTGCGCGGTCATGGACGGCCATGGGATCGACCGGGCACATCTGATCGGCCGATCCATGGGGGGCATGGTCGGTCAGGTCATGGCGCTGGACCATGCCGACCGGGTGGTCACGTTGACGCTGCTGGGCTCCACCCCGGGTCTGGGCGACGAGAGCCTGCCCCCGGCCGCCGACTGGCTGGTCGACAGGATGGCAGAGCGGCTCTTCGCCCCACCCCCGGCCAGCCATGGGGAACGGGTGGCCTGGATCGTGGAACTGGACGAGATGTTCGCCGGGAGTCGCTATCCGGTGGCCATCGAGGACCGGATCCGGGTGGCCCTCGATGAGGTGGAGCGGTGCTGGTATCCGGAGTCCGGACACGGTCCGGCGGTCAACTCCTCGCCCTCCCGGCTCGACCGGTTGGGTGAGGTGGTGGCGCCGACCCTCGTCGTGCACGGAACTGCGGATCCGGTGTTCCCGGTCGAGCACGCCCTGGCTTTGGCCGAGGGGATTCCCCGCGCCGAACTCTGGCTGGTGGAGGACCTGGGCCACGAGCTGCCCGATGGCCTCGTGCCCGAGTTCATGGACTGCATGAGGGCCCACCTGGTCCGCGGGGCGTGACTTGACCCACCTGCAGGCCGGCCTGCCGGCCTGAACGCGTGGACCGACCATGCCGGACGCGGAAACGACGCCCTCCCGGCGGGTGGGAAGACGCCGTTCCGTCGGGGCCCTGTTCGAGTCGTCGCGCATCAACGTTCTCCATGGCCCAGCAGGGCTTTGGTCGCGAGAGCGTGAGGGGACCGGCTCGGTGCAGGGGCCTCGGGCTCACCCGCCAGGCGGGGCTCGACACCGTCCTTCGAACCGGTCGGATCGCACGTCGTGCCCTCCCTCGATCGCGATTGGGGACTGCGTCGATCACCACCCCGCCGAAGGGGCGAGACAACTTTGAAACCGTCGCGCCACGGGGCTCATCTGTCAACCGCTGTGGCCATCTTGATTGGCGAATGCCGGGTGCCGGCCGTCAGCGCTGACCGGCCAGGGCCCGGTTCCTGACCTTCGCCTTCACGTAGTCGCGGTTCATGAAGGCGATGAAGTCGAGCGAGATCTCCTTCGGGCAGGCCTCCGAGCACTCGCCGTGGTTGGTGCACGAGCCGAAGAACTCCTCCATTGTCTCCACCATGGACTCGGTCCTGCTCCACCGCTCGGCTTGGCCCTGCGGGAGCAGCCCGAGGTGGCCGAGCTTGGCCGATGTGAACAGCTGTGCCGCCGAGTTCGGGCAGGCGGCCACGCAGGCGCCGCACCCTATGCAGGCGGCGGCGTCGAATGCCTGGTCAGCGGCCACCTTTGGCACCGGGATCAGGTTGGCATCGGACGCCGCACCCGTACCGACCGAGATGTAGCCTCCGGCCTCGATTATCCGGTCCAACGGGGAGCGGTCGACGGCCAGGTCGCGAATCACCGGGAATCCGGCAGCCCGGAACGGCTCGACCACGATCTCGTCGCCGTCCCGGAACTCCCGCATGTGGAGTTGACACGTGGCCGTGGCCTTCTGGGGGCCGTGGGCCCGGCCGTTGATCATGACGCCGCAGGTGCCGCAGATCCCCTCACGGCAGTCGCTCTCGAAGGCCACCGGCTCCTCGCCGGCGCCGTTGAGCTGCTCGTTCAGCAGGTCGAGCATCTCCAGGAACGAGGCGTCGGTGCTGATCGTCTGCTGGTGGACGTCGAACCGGCCCGCGTCGTCGGGGCCGTCCTGGCGCCACACCCTGAGGGTGACGCTGATGGTCTCGCCGTGTCCTCCGGCCATGTCGTCGTGGTCCTCTCCGGTTCCGGTCTTTCGGTCTATTGGTCCCTGTCGTGCGGTGCGCCTGGCCGGCCCTGCCGCCCTACTTGTAGGAGCGCTGTGACAGCGCCACGTTCTCGAAGGTCAGCTCCTCGCGGTGGCGGGTCTGGGCCATGCCCTCGCCGTGCCATTCCCATGCCGCCACGTGGGCGAAGTTCTCGTCGTCCCGCTGTGCCTCACCATCAGGGGTCTGATGCTCCTCACGGAAGTGGCCGCCGCAGGACTCCTCCCGTTGGAGGGCGTCCCGGGCCATCAGCTCGGCCAGGTCGAAGAAGTCGGCCACCCTGCCGGCCTTCTCGAGTGACTGGTTGAGCGTCGCCGCGCTGCCCAGCACGCGCACGTCCCGGCGGAACTCGTCGCGGAGCGCCGGTATCTCGGTCAGGGCCTTCTCCAGCCCGGCCCGGTTGCGGGCCATGCCGATGTACCCCCAGACGAGCCGCCCCAACTCCCGGTGGTAGTGGTCCACCGATCTGGTGCCGTTGATCGACAGCCAGCGCTTCTGCTCCTCCTCCACGCCGCGCACGGCCTCGGTGAACACGGGGTCATCGGTCGGAACCGCCGACTGGCCCAGGAGGCCCGCCAGGTCGTCGCCGATGGTGTACGGGAGTACGAAGTAGCCGTCGGCCAGGCCCTGCATGAGCGCGCTGGCCCCCAGCCTGTTGGCCCCGTGGTCGGAGAAGTTGGCCTCGCCGATGGAGTACAGGCCGGGCACCGTGGTCATCAGGTGGTAGTCCACCCAGAGTCCACCCATCGTGTAGTGGATCGCCGGGTAGATACGCATGGGCTTCTCGTACGGGTTCTCACCGGTGATCCGGTGGTACATGTCGAACAGGTTCCCGTACTTGGCCGCGATGGCCTCCACCCCGTCGCGGGCTATTGCCGCCTGGAAGTCCAGGAACACGCCGTTCTTGAGCGGGCCCACGCCGCGCCCTTCGTCGCACACCGTCTTGGCGTTCCGGGAGGCCACGTCACGCGGTACCAGGTTCCCGAAGGCCGGGTACTTGCGCTCCAGGTAGTAGTCGCGCTCGGACTCGGGCACGTCGGCCGCAGCCCTGGCGTCATCGAACGCCGTGGGGACCCAGATCCGTCCGTCGTTGCGGAGCGACTCGGACATGAGGGTCAACTTTGACTGGAAGTCGTCGCTGACCGGGATGCACGTCGGGTGGATCTGCGTGTAGCAGGGGTTGGCGAAGAAGGCACCCCGCCTGTGGGCCCGCCAGGCCGCGGTGACGTTGCACATCATCGCGTTCGTGGAGAGGAAGTAGACGTTGCCGTAGCCCCCGGTGGCCAGCACGACGGCGTGTGCCGAGTGTGGCGTGACCTCGCCGGAGAGCAGGTCGCGGGTGACGATCCCGCAGGCCCGACCGTCTTTGAGGACAACGTCGAGTAGCTCCGCGCGGCTGTGCAGCTCGACGGTTCCGGCCGCCACCTGGCGCATGAGGGCCGAGTAGGCACCGATCAGGAGCTGCTGTCCGGTCTGGCCCCGGGCGTAGAACGTGCGCGACACCTGGGCGCCGCCGAACGAACGGTTGTCCAGCAGCCCGCCGTAGTCGCGTGCGAACGGCACGCCCTGGGCCGTGGCCTGGTCGATGATGTTGACCGACACCTCGGCGAGCCGGTGGACGTTGGCTTCCCGGGACCGGTAGTCGCCGCCCTTGACGGTGTCGTAGAAGAGGCGGTGCACCGAGTCGCCGTCGTTCGGGTAGTTCTTCGCCGCGTTGATGCCGCCCTGTGCGGCGATGCTGTGCGCCCGTCGGGGGCTGTCGTGGAAGGTGAACGCCTTCACCCGGTAACCCAGCTCGCCGAGCGAGGCGGCCGCCGAGGCGCCGGCCAGGCCCGTGCCCACGACGATGATGTCGAACTTCCGCTTGTTGTTGGGGTTGACCAACTTCATGGAGAACTTGTGGTTCTCCCACTTGTCCGCCATGTCCCCGGCCGGGACCTTCCCGTCCAGGCGTGGGCTGGTTCTCGTGCCGGTGTCCACGTGGGTATCCATGGTCACGGTGACACGCTCCCCGCCGAATCGGTCGTGTTCCCATCGGTGGTATGCCGGTCGGCCGCCGAACCCTCGGCCTCCTCGGCCAGGCAGGCGTTGCCCTCGACCTCACCGACCGGACAGACCCGTTCATCCTCGTCGATCAGCCCGGCCTGGGTGAGGATCGGGAAGCTCAGGTTTCCAACCAGGATCAGGCCTGCCAGCGCCGTGGCCAGGGTGCGTCGCAGGTGGTTGTAGCGGGGGTTGTTCACCCCGAGGCTCTGGAACATCGACCAGGCACCGTGGAATACGTGCCACGCCAGGGCGATGTTGGCCGCCACGTAGATGATGGCCACCGGTAGGTAGCCCATCGACTCGGCGACGTTGTGGTACGGGTCGCCCGACACGAAGTCGTCGCCCAGCCACCAGCCCCAGGTCAGGTCGGCCAGGTGGAACAGGACGAACAGGGCGATGATCGGACCGGTCCAGCGCATGGTCCGGCTGGCATAGGTGGCGGCCACGTGGTCCCGGCCGCCCTCGTACTTCTTGGCGCCGCTGATGCGACCAGCCTTCTCGCTGGCGTTGCCGCTCATACGACTGAGGGTGATCGCCGAGTGGAGGTGGACGACGAACATGGTGAACAGGCCGAGGCGCATCAGCCACAGCACGCCACCCTTGGGGACCAGGCCACCGCCGATGGTCCGCAGGGACTCGGCGTACTCGTGCATGCGGGCCGGACCCTCGTACACGTGGAGGTTGCCGACCATGTGGACGATGACAAAGCCGATAAGGCCGATGCCGGTCAGGGCCATGACCCACTTGCGGCCGACCGCCGACTGGTAGAGGTTCAACGGGAAGGGCCATTCCCGTCCGCGTGGTTGGACCGGTGCCACGCGGTAGCGCTGGTCGGTGGTTTGTGCCATGGACTCTCTCCTCGGGAGATCACCGTGGCGGCAGGCGGGCCGGGATGATCGCCGGGACGAGGGTAGCGCGTGGTCGTTGGGACGGTCCGTGCGGATGGTGGGGCCAGATAGCGGATCGCCGGGCTGGATGACGGGCCCGGTGGACCGCCGGGTGACGTGTCGCGTCGGCCGACCTTCAGCCTGCGCCGATGCGGCCCCGGTAGTGGTTGGTGGCGGTCCGCCCGCCGTCCGGGCCGGAGCGTTCTCCACTGCGTGCTCCGCCATCTGGTCCGGGCTGCGTCACCTGCAGGTCCAGCACCACCTCGCCGGTGGCGTCGCCGAGTCGATGTTCGACCGTCCCTATCAGGGTGACGGAGTCCGCCTCGATCGAGCCACCCCACGACCATGTCTCATCCCGGCCGGCCACGGTGAGCACGGCGTCCACCCGGATGTGGTCTATCGGAGTCCGGCCGTCGTGGACGACCAGTATCCGGCAGCGCATCGTCGACCTCGGGGTGATGGACACGGGTGGAGGGTCCGCCACCACGATCGTCTGCGCGCAGGCTGCGGCGACGGCCTCGAAGGCCGGCTTCGGAACCCGACCGTGGTCCAGCAGGGAACCGGAGATGGCCGGGGACCCGTCCAGCAGGCGGTCGAGGGCGAAGCCCCCGGTGGGGAGGTACTTGCGACGTCGCAGTGACTCGATCTGGATCCGCAGCAACTCGGCCTGATGGCGGCGGGTGGCTGCCGCCCATGATCCGGCGTCCGAATGGTCGGCCGGCGGGAACCGCCGGATCAGCACGTCTGCTTCGGCTCCGTACTTGGCGGCCAGACGCAGCATGTCGACGTCTGGCCAGGTGGCCGGGTCGAGGGTGCCGTCGTCGAGGGCGGGAGAGCCCTCCGGAACCGACTGGGACCCGAATGCCGACACGAAGCGGCCGACCCGGGGCAGGCGGTCCAGGTAGTCGTCCAGGTCACCGCGCCGACCGCTGTACCAGCCGAACCACAGGTGGCTGTCGGCGTCGTCCAGGTGGGGCAGGTTGGGGAGTACCCCTGAATGGCTGATGACCGGTCGGGATGGGTCGGCCTGGTCCAGTGCCCTGCGGACCGTGCGGTCCAGGACGGTTCGGTTCCAGGTCGGCCGCTGTTGCTCCAGCAGCCGCGGCGCTGCCCTGGTGCGGTCGACCGGGTCGGGAGAATCGTGCCCGCACCACACCACCACCGACGGATGGTGGCCCAGCAGGTCGACCATTTCCCGGGCCTGTCGGGCCGCCTGTCCGCGTACCTCCCGGTGGTAGCCGCCGGTCAGGGGCATGTCCTGCCAGAGCAGCATCCCGGAACGGTCGGCCGCCTCGTACAGGGCTGGCGCCGATACGTGGCCGGCCACCCGCAGCAGGTTCAGGCCGGCCTGGCGAGCCCGGTCCAGGTCGGCGGCGGCCGATTCGACGGTCACCGATGACAGGCGGCGGTCCAGGGGCGGGACGATTGCCCCACGCAGGAACAGCCGCTCGCTGTTCACCTGCCAGATGTGGTCGCGCATCCGGACCGACCTGAAGCCGATGGTGCGGACCGCGGTGTCGCTGACCAGGCCGTCCTCGGTGGCCACGTCCAGCACCACGTCGTTGAGGGGCTGGTCGCCGAGCTCGGCAGGCCACCACAGGGGGGGGCGGGGTACCCGAACCGTCCACTCCACCCGGTTCTCACCCCCGGCCAGCGGTTGGCCGTGGCGGTGGTCGATGCCCAGAACCCGGGTCCGGAACACAGCGGACCGTGGACGGTCGGCGTCGACCACTGCGCGCAACGCCAGGGTGGCCACGTTGTCGGTGGCGTGGGTGCACACCACGCGGACGTGGCGGAGGTGGATCGGTCCGGTCCGGTGGAGGCGTACCGGTCGCCAGATGCCACCCGGGTTTACGTCCCCGGGGCCGCCCTGGGTAGAGCCGGTGAGGGTGCGCTTCTCGTCGGGGTTGCCGACCCTTGGACATGTGACCTCCACGGCCAGCAGGTGCTCGGATCGGGAGCGGGCGGCATCGGTGACCTCGAGGGCGTGGCGGTGGAAGTACCCCTCGGTGGGGCCGAGGTAGGAACCGTCCAGCCAGACGTCGCCCTGGTAGGCCACCCCGTCCAACTCCAGCCAGAGCCGCTGGTCGGTGGCCGGTTCCACGGTCGGGAACCGGGTCCGGTAGAGCAACGGGCCCTCTTCCCCGCTGAAGTCGGCCTCGTCCTGCCAGTGCCCGGGGACGGCGACCTCCGTCCAGTCGCCATCGTCCAGGTCGTCGGCGGGGAAGGTCCGGCGGAGGGCGTCGTCGGCCACATGGGCCCGCCAGGGCCCCGGGAGCTCCATGACGGCGACGCTACCGGTGGCTCGGCGGTTGGGCGGGGCGACTGCGCGGCTTCCCGACGTGGCTGGACGGCGGCGAGAACTCTCCTACCAGGGTGACCGCTACCGGGGTGCGGTTGCCAAGGTGTCTGTAACAGGGGTGCGGTTACCAAGGTGCCGGTCACCGGGGTGCCCGTCACTAGGGTGCCCGCCATGACGCGACCGACCACGCTTGGTGAACTGCGTTCGGTCGGCTGGGAGTCGGTGCCGGTAGCCGAGGAACTCCGCCGCAACGCGGCGGCAAGGATCCGGTCCGGGGAGCCGTTGTTCCCGATGGTCCTGGGGTTCGAGGACACCGTGCTCCCACAACTCGAGAACGCCCTGCTCGCCGGGCACGACGTGATCTTCCTGGGCGAGCGGGGTCAGGCCAAGACCCGACTCATCCGGAGCATGACCGGGCTCCTGGACGAGTGGATGCCGATCGTCGTCGGCTCGGAGATCAACGACGATCCGTACCGGCCGGTGTCCCGCCACGCCAGGGTCCTGGTGGCCGAGCTTGGCGACGACACCCCGTTGGGCTGGGTGCACCGCGATGACCGCTATGGGGAGAAGCTGGCCACCCCCGACACCTCGATCGCAGACCTGATCGGTGAGATCGACCCGATCAAGGTGGCGGAGGGCCGCTACCTGTCCGACGAGCTGACCCTCCACTACGGCCTGGTGCCTCGGACCAACCGCGGCCTGTTTGCCATCAACGAGCTCCCGGACCTGTCGGAGCGCATCCAGGTCGGCCTGCTGAACGTGCTGGAGGAACGGGACATTCAGATCCGGGGCCACCGGATCCGCCTACCCCTGGACGTGGTGATGTTTGCCTCGGCCAATCCCGAGGACTACACCAACCGGGGTCGCATCATCACCCCGCTGAAGGACCGCTTCGGCTCCCAGATCCGGACCCACTACCCCCTGGACGCCGATGTCGAGATGGACATCGTGGAACAGGAGGCGTCCATCCCCGAGGTCGACGGGCTGACCGTGGCCGTGCCCGAGTTCATGAGCAGGGTTGTGGCGACGATCAGCCACGAGGCCCGACGCAGCCCGCACCTGAACCAGCGGTCCGGGGTGTCGGTGAGGATGAGCGTCGCCAACCAGGAGGCGATGGCGGCCAGCGCCATCCGTCGGGCCCTGCGGTCCGGTGAGACCGTGGCGGTGCCCAGGGTGTCGGACCTGGATGCCCTGACCGCCTCGATGGCCGGCAAGGTCGAGGTCGACAGCATTGACGAGGACCGGGACGGCGAGATCCTGGATCGGATCGTCCGGGCGGCCGTCCTGGGGGTGTTCCGTGAGGTGGTCCCCGGCGAGCTGCACCGGGGCGTGGTTGAGGCCTTCGAGGAGCACGATGGCGTGTCGGTCGGTGAGGCCGTGGGGTCAGCCGCCTACGTGGAGGTGGCCCTGGAGATTCCGGCGCTGGCCACGGCGGCCGCCGTCCTCCTGGGAGACGAGCCGGATGGGAGCGATCCTCCACCGGCGCTGGTCGCCAGTGCCGTGGAGCTGGTGCTCGAGGGCCTGCACCTGTCCAAGCGCCTCAACAAGGTGACGACCGGAAGCGGGTCCCGGTACCGGAACCGCGGTTGACCAACCCGCCGGGCGGGTTGCCCTGCGGGGAGGCGCATTTCGATGTGTGGCGCGTCACGCCCTACGGGTCATGACACCGGCGTCGAAGACCACGCGGTCGCCGACCCGGGTCTGGAACAGCACCCGCTCGCCATCGGGCCCGTCGTCCACCCAGGCGCGTACGTCCAGCGTCTCCCCGGGCATGACCGGCGACCTGAACCTGCCACCCATGGAGGCGAACCGTGCCGGGTCAGAGTCGCAGAGCGCGTGTAGGAGCGCGCGGCCGATGAACCCGTAGGTGCACAGCCCGTGGAGGATCGGGGTGTCGAAGCCCGCCCCAGCGGCGAAGGTCGGATCGGAGTGCAGCGGGTTGCGGTCGCCGCTGAGCCGGTAGAGGAGGGCCTGGTCGCGCCTGATGTCGTAGGTGACCACGTGGTCGGCCTCGCGGTCGGGGAGTTCCCAGTCGTTGGACGGGCCACGGTCGCCACCCCAGCCGCCCTCGCCGCCGATGAACAACCCCGAACGGGTGGACCACAGCGGGTTCCCGTCGGGATCGGTGACGTCGGTCTCCAGGTACACGAGCGCCGCCTTGCCCTTGTCGTATATCTCTCCGACCTTCCCCGTGGCGATGCCCGAGCCCGCGGCGGAGATCTCCCGGTGGCAGGTGATCTCCTGCTCGGCGTGGAGCAGGAACATGGGGTTGAAGTCGCCGAAGCCGGGGCTCCGACCGCCGGCGATGACCACACACTGGGTGGGAAAGGCCCGTTGCGCGATGCCGTCCGAGTTCTCGGTGGTGAATTCCAACTCGAAGCCGGTGGGGTCGGCTACGCCGGCACCGATGCCGAGGGAGTAGAGCAGGCTCTGCTTGGAGGTCCAGGAGATCTCGGTCGGTTCGCCGACCGAACCGGCGGCGTCGGGGTTGATGGGCATGGGAACTCCATGGTTTCGTGGCGGCTAGTCGTTGTCGGCCGTCGTGGCGGTCGGTGTGGGCCGACGCTACGGGAGGGTTCCGGTGACGGCCCAACCGCGGAGCGAGGGTGGGGGCCGAGCCGACAGGGCGCCGTACGGAACGTCGTCCGAAGGTGGTCGCCTAGCCGACGGGTAGCCGTCCGGAACGCCGGGGCTAGGGTCGATCCGTGACACGTTGGCGACGTTGGACACGCCGTCGGGTGACTCGACGGTCCACCTACTCCCGGTGGGACGGCACCCAGGACGTCCCGGACCTCGATGCCGATGCCCTCCTCCAGGCCATGGGCGACGAGCTCATAGAGCACGGTGACCCCGAGGCGGCCCTGCGACACATGATGCAGCACGGCCTCGACGTCGGGGGTCACCATCTCCAGGGCATCCGGGAGATCCTCGAGAAGTTGCGCCGTGCCCGGCGGGAGCGCCTGGAGCGCGACGACCTGGGCGGTGTGTTCGGCGAGATCGACGACGCCCTACGCGAGGTGATTGACGTGGAACGGACCGCCCTGGATGGTCCCGGACCGGATGCGACTGATCGGGGTGCGCCCGTCGTGGACGAGGCCCGGCAGGCCCGCCGGGACCACCTGGACCTCCTGGAGCACGAGAACCTGGCCGGGAAGGTCCGCGGACTCCAGGAGCACGACTTCGCATCGGAGGAGGCCCGGCGAAACTTCGAGGAGCTCCTGGAGAAGCTCCGCAACCAGCTCATGCAGCAGTTCGTGCAGCAGGTCTCCGACGCTACGCAGGCCATGACGCCCGAGGACCGATCCCGTATGGCCGACATGCTGGCCGAGCTGAACCGGATGCTCGGGCAGCGGGCAGCGGGCCTGGAGCCGGACTTCTACGCCTTCATGGAGCGGTTCGGGGACTTCTTCCCCGAGAATCCGCGGACGCTGGACGAGCTCCTGGAGGTGCTGGCCCGTCGCATGGCGGCCATGCGGCAGGTCCTCAACTCGATGGCGCCCGAGCAGCGTGCCCAGCTCCAGGAGCTTTCCGACCAGCTGATGCAGGACCTGGACCTCCAGTGGCAGGTCTCCCGACTGGGCGACTCGCTGCGCGACATCTTTCCGCGGATGGGATGGGATGAGTCCCACGAGTTCACCGGCGACCAGCCCCTCGACCTGGGCGGAGCCCTCGAGGCGATGGAGGAGCTGGCCGAGCTCGGGCAGCTCGAGCAGATGCTCCGGGGGGCGTCCTCGCCCGGCGCCCTGGCCGAGGTGGACACCGACCGCGTCCGGGACCTGCTCGACGAGGAGTCGGCGGAGAGCCTGAATCGCCTAGCCGAGATGACACGGCTGCTCACCGAGGCGGGCCTGATCGACAACACCGAGGGCCACCTGACCCTCACGCCGAGGGCCATCCGGCGACTCGGGCAGAATGCCCTGGCCGACCTCTACCGGCGACTCAGCCTGGACCGGTCCGGACGTCACGAGCAGCCCCGGGCGGGGCTGGGCCACGAACGTGAGTTCACGACCCGCCCGTGGGAGTTCGGCGACCCCTTCGACCTGGACATCGAGCAGACGGTCCGCAATGCGGTCTCCCGGGCCGGTGCCGGCGTCCCGGTGGTTCTCGCTCCCGAGGACTTCGCCATCGAACGCACCGAGTCCGAGGTCAGGGCCTCCACGGTCCTGATGCTGGACCTCTCCCTCTCGATGCCGATGCGGGGGAACTTCCTCCCGGCCAAGAAGATGGCGATGGCCCTGCACTCGCTCATGTCCACCCGGTTCCCCAGGGACTTTCTGGGCGTTGTCACGTTCAGCGAGGTGGCCAGGGAGATCCGACCGGAGCGACTCCCCGAGGTGTCCTGGGACTACGTGTACGGCACCAACATGCAGCACGGCTTCGCGCTGGCCCGTGCGATCCTGGCCCGCCAGTCGGGTAACAGGCAGATCATCATGGTCACCGATGGCGAGCCGACAGCCCACCTGGCAGATGACGGCCGGCCGCTGTTCAGCTATCCGCCCACCCGGGAGACCGTGGACCGGACGCTTCGCGAGGTGCGACGGTGCACCCGTGAGGACATCCGCATCAACGTCTTCGTGCTGGATGCCACACCGCACCTGGCCCGGTTCATCGAGGACATCACCCGGATGAACGGGGGGCGGGCCTTCTTCACCACCAACGAGAACCTGGGCGACTACGTCCTGGTCGACTTTGTGGAGAACCGCAGGGTGGCCCGCTGAGCCCGGAGTTTCCCGTAAAACCGTGATTCCCCTTGCAATTCCGGGAATCACAGTGGTGTAATTCCACTGCTGGGACTTCCTCACGGGGATTTCCCCCATCGGGGGGACGTGCAAGCCAGCGGAAAGGCGGCAGTGACGATGGGAATCATCGCGAAGCCCAATCTGGACACGGACTGGAAGGACTACTCCAACTGCCTCGGGGTGGATCCGGACCTGTTCTTCCCGGAGCGCGGTGCGAGCACCAGGGAGGCCAAGGAGGTCTGCCGGAGTTGTGTCGTCCAGAACGACTGCCTCGAGTACGCCCTGCAGAACGGCGAGAAGTTCGGCATCTGGGGCGGTATGAGCGAGCGCGAGCGGCGCCGCATCCGGCGCCAGCGCGCGCTGGAGCGACAGGCCGCAGAGCGGGCTGTCGAGGCGGTCTGACCGGCGGCCGTGGGCGGGCGGTCAACGAGCTAGGCCCATGAGTAGGGTGTATCCATGAACGCTCTAGCAGTGCTGGGTACCCAGGAGCTCCTGATCGTGGGCATAGTGGTTCTGGTCATGTTCGGTGGTAGCCAGATTCCGAAGCTTGCCCGCAACCTGGGCCGGGCCCAGAAGGAGCTCCAGAAGGGGCTGGCCGAGGGCCAGGCCGAGGTCGACGGCGACACCGACTCCTGAGCCAGCGGTGCCATCGGCCCGACCGACCCGGTGAGGTGATGGGTACACTGCCGGGCCGCCAGTCGACCAGCGGGCACCGCCGTGCCGGCCCCTCTCTCCAGGAGTGATCCACGCCGATGAGCAACTTCACCGAGGAACTCCCGCCACAGCCGCCGATCGGCGACGTGAGGGTCGTATACCTGGGCCCGGCCGCTCCCCACTGGGAGGTCCGTTCCACCTTCGGCGATGCTCGGTTGATCGAGTCCTTCCGGGACCGGGTACACGCCCGCCTGATGCTGCTCCCGCCGCATGACCCGCAGTTCCGACGCAACCGCGAGCGCATCAACCGCGATGCCGAGCGCGAGAACGTCCTCATCTCGTGGGACCTCGGCTACGAGGAAGACGAGGGCTAGAACCCACGCATGGGCCACCGTCCCTCGACCAGCGGACACCTGCCCCATGTGGCGAGATCAGCCCCGGCTGGAACGGGAGCATCCCCGACCAAAAGGACAGCAACCCCGACGATGGTCGGGGCTGCTGCCGGAACGGGGCGTGGAGGGGTCGCCCCGGGGGATCAGGCGGCCACGGCCACCAGCTCGTCCTTGCGTGCCGCGGCACGTCGGGCCTTCAGCATTCGGCGACGCTGGCGTTCCGAGCAGCCGCCCCAGACGCCGTGCTCGACGCGGTTGGCCAGCGCGTACTCCAGGCACGGCGCGGTGACGGTGCAGTCTGCACAGACCAACTTGGCTATCTCGACGCCGATGCCGTCGTGGGGAAAGAAGACCTCGGGATCGCTGCTCGCGCAAACCCCCCGTGCCATCCAGATCGTGTCCATGGGTCGTTGTTCTCTACTTTCTCGTCGGCTCCGCCCGTGATTGGTGTATTTCTCCCACATCGGACCGAAAACCTCGGTAAAGCCCGGATATTCCCGGATTCCGGTGGCACGTGGAACCCCCCGCGACGCTGATGGACACCGGACGCTCGGCCCTCTCTCCCATGGGGTCCTCCCGACGCGAGGTTTCAACCCCGGCGCGGGCGCTCCTGGTAGTTGCGCTGCTCTACCTGTTCCTGACAGGTGTGGAGCTGCTCAGCGGCGGCTTCAGGACCATGGGAGCGGGCTTCGTCGACAGCCTCTTCGAGGGGGTCTCGAACCCGTTGGGTGGTCTCTTCGTGGGCCTGCTGGCCACGGTGCTGGTCCAGTCGTCGTCGGTGTCGACCTCGGTCATCGTCGGCCTGGTGGCCTCCGGCGTCGTAGGCGCCGACGACGCCGTGCCGATGGTCATGGGTGCCAACGTGGGTACGACGGTCACAGCCCTGTTGGCTTCATTGGGGCACATCCGTCGCGATGTCGAGTTCCGTCGAGCATTTGCCGCGGCGACCGTGCACGACTTCTTCAACATCCTGGCGGTACTCGTCTTCCTGCCCCTCGAGCTGGCCACCGGCTACCTGTCCGAGACCGCCGGCTGGATCACCGAGCGCGTGATCGGGAGTTCGGGTGCCGAGTTCAAGAGCCCGTTGAGGGCTGCGGTGAAGATGCCGGCCGGCTGGGTCGAGGACCTGCTGTCGAGCTTCGGGGCAGGCGGGAACTGGAAGGGCGGGCTGATGATCGTCATCGGCCTGGTGTTCATCTTCCTGGCACTGGCGTACATCACCCGCAACATGCGCCTGCTCGTGGCGGACCGGGTCGAGGCGGCCATCAACCGGACGTTGGGTGCCGGCTCCGGTGCCGTGGCGATCCTGCTGGGTGCCGTCATCACCATCTCGGTGCAGTCGTCGTCCATCACCACCTCGGTTCTGGTGCCGCTGGCCGCTTCCGGCGTCCTCACGCTGGAGAACATCTACCCGGTAACCCTCGGGGCCAACGTCGGTACCACCGTCACGGCCCTGCTGGCCTCGTTGGCCACCGGCAATCCGGCCGCGGTCACCGTGGCCATCGTCCATACGTTGTTCAACGTGAGCGGGATCGTCCTCTTCTATCCGATCCGCGCCATGCGTCGCATACCGCTGCGCCTGGCGACGGGCCTGTCGGATCTGGCCGTCGAACGACGCAGCACGGCCATCGTCTATGCGGTGGGCATGTTCGTGGTCATACCGCTGCTCGGCGTGCTCATTCTTCGTTGATCTCATGTACACAGGATCGAACCACTGGAACATCCGACGAGACGTGACTAGACCCGACCCCACAAGCGGCAAGGGCCCGCCTTCTAGGGGACCCGGACCCCGCAGGACCGCCAGGACACCCAGCAACCAGGAGAACATCCCATGGTCATGAGCTTCTTCCGCCGCAGCGAGGACAGCGGCATAGATCACATTGAGGCACAGGTACAGCGCATGGTGACCGATGCCCGTCACACCTTCGACCTGGCCATGAACGCCATCACCGGTGGTTCGGTGGCCTCGGTGGGGGAAGAGGTCCGGCGCACTGACCGCCGGATCAACGTCACCGAGATGGAGATCCGCCGCGAGCTGGTCGTCCACTTCTCCGTCCACGCCGACGGTGACGCCACCGAGATGCTCGTGTTCATGAACATGGTCAAGGACCTCGAGCGGATTGGCGACTACAACAAGAACGTCTTCGACCTGGCCGAGCAGGGCGTGTCGTTCCTGGACGCCGACGACCTGGACCGCATCCTCGGATTCCGTGACGAGATCTCATCCCGGATCGCCCTCATGGGCGAGATCCTCACCATGAGAGACGTCGAGGCGGCCCGGGCCTACATCGCCCGGGGCGATGAGATGCGCCACGAGTTCGACGACCTCGTCACCGAGCTCGTCCACTCGACCGGGTCGGCGCACCATGCGGTGCCCAGGGCGCTCCTCTACCGGTTCCTGAAGCGGATTACCGCCCACTCGCTGAACGTGGTGACCGCCGTGGTCATGCCGGTGGACCGCCTTGACTACTTCGACGAGGACGACGAGGACGACGAGGGCCGCGAGGGCGACGCCTGAACAGGTTCGGATCCGATCCCCGGACCGCCGCTGATCCCCGGGAACGGGACCGGCAGCCGTAGGGTCGACGACCATGCGCATCCTCGTCACCAACGACGACGGGATCACCTCGTCCGGCCTGCACTCCCTGGCCGCAGCGGTCGTCGCCGCAGGGCACCAGCCGTTGGTGGCCGCACCGTCGTGGGACTGGAGCGGAGCCTCGGCCTGCCTGGGACCGCTGGACGACCCCGACCGCGTGCCGGTCGACCGGGTGGACCTTCCGGGTCCGGACGGATCGACGACGACCGGGTACTCGGTGGGCGCTCCACCGGCCCTGATCTCGATGCTGGCCGACCTGGGAGGGTTCGGCGAGCCACCTGAGATGGTCGTAGCCGGGATCAACCGCGGTCCCAACACCGGTCGATCCACCCTGTTCTCCGGGACGATCGGCGCCGTCCTGGCCGGCGAACGGTTCGGCTGGTCGGGCCTGGCCGTCAGCCTCGACGTGGCCGTGTCCGACGTGGCAACGTCGGTCGGGGACGGGCCCGGCGCCCGGGCCGGCCGGCCGGAGCCACACTGGGAGACGGCGGCAGACCTTGTCCGGACCGTGCTGCCGTGGCTGGTGGCGGCACCGGCGCGGACCATGCTCAACCTGAACGTGCCCGATGCGCCGCGGGTCGACGTGCTGGGCCTGCGGTGGGCCGGGCTGGCCCCGGTGGGCGGCGTGCGGACCGTGATCACCGGGCGGGACGACCACGGGCTGGACCTGGACCTGGTACCCAACGACCGACCGGTGCCCGAGGGCACCGACAGCGCTCTGCTCCGGGCCGGGTGGGCGACCGTCACCCCCCTCGTACCGGCCAGCGCCGCCGACGTGCAGCTTCCCCTGGTGGAGTGGTCTGCATCCTGGCTGGATGGTCGGGCAGAGGGCGGATCGACCGGCGGCCCGTAGCCTCCGACCCGTGGCAGCCGACCTCCCGGGGACCGATCCCGCCGATGGGCCCGACCCGGCCCACAGGGGCCCCGTGAGCCCCTTCACGCGATTCGCCCGGATGCATGCGATCGGGGCCATGTCGGACGCCATGATCGCGGTGGCTCTGGCCAGCTCGATCTTCTTCTCCATCGATCCGGATGCAGCCCGGTGGCGTGTCGCCGTCTACCTGGTCCTGACCATCGCCCCGTTTGCCGTGGTCACCCCGTTGATCGGACCGCTGGTGGACAGCGTCAGGGGCGGGCGCCGGGGAATGATCCTCATAACGGTCGTCGGACGTGGGCTCATCGCATGGCAGATGGCCGCCTACCTGGACGGCCTGCTGCTCTTTCCGCTGGCCTTCGGCCTGCTGGTGCTGCAGAAGGGCTACTCGGTCGCCAAGAGTGCCGTGGTGCCGTCGCTGGTCCGCAACGAGCTGGAGTTGGTCGAGGCGAATGCCAAGCTGGCGATGCTGAGCGCAGTTGGGAGCATGCTCGGTGCCGGACTGGGTGGAATCGCCCTGCTGGTGGGACCGGCTGCTCCGACGAGGGTCGCGATGGTCGGCTATGCGCTCACGCTCGGCCTGGCATGGAGGGTGCCGACGGTGCTTGTGGCGGCAGCCCGGGCCACCGCAAGCGAGATCGCCGCACTCCGCCAGAAGGGCATCAGGGCCGCGTCGGCGGCCATCGGCGTGCTCCGGTCGGTGGT
Source organism: Acidimicrobiales bacterium (assembly GCA_022452145.1). Classification (NCBI taxonomy): domain Bacteria; kingdom Bacillati; phylum Actinomycetota; class Acidimicrobiia; order Acidimicrobiales; species Acidimicrobiales bacterium. Next base: position 69,641 of record JAKURY010000009.1, read on the forward strand.
CGGGTTCACGTCGTTCCTCCTGGCGTTCGAGTTCAGGGGCGGCGAGGAGGGCGTTCCGATCGATGGAGCGGGCCGCGCCGCCGGTGCCTCCACCGGCATCGTGCGGGGTCAGGACGTCCTGGGGAGTCCGGCCGCACCGGTCTGGCACTTCGGCCTGGTGCTCCTCTCGGTTGGCGTCGGGGCGTTCCTGAGCGCCACCCTGGCGCCGAGGCTTCGTCTCCGATTCTCGGAGGAGCGGCTCATCCGCGGGGTCCTGTTCGTCGGGGTGAGCGGCGCGGCGCTAGCCACATGGCTCGGGGGCATCCGGGGCGCCGTGGTGATAGGGGGGATGGTCGCCCTGTGCAGTGGGACGGCCAAGTTGGCCTTCGATTCGCTGGTCCAGCGGGACGCTCCCGGGGCGAACCACGGTAGGTCGTTCGCCAAATTCGAGGGGCGGTTCCAAATGGCCTGGGCGGTCGGGGCCTTCCTGGCCGTCTTCCTTCCGTTGCCGGTGGAACACGGCTACCTCATCGTGGGGGTGGCGATGGCCATGGCCCTGGCGTGGTTCCGGTTCGGGTCCCGGCCGCAGCAGCCCGTGGTCACCCCCGATGAGCCGGATCGTCCCGATGGACAACTTGGTTTCTGGCGCCGGGACTGACCCGGGCGTGGCACGTAGTCCGGTTCCCGATCCGGGGACCTGACGGGTTCAGTCGGTGCCCTCGACGATGACTACGGTGCAGTCGGCGTTGGCGTGGCGCAGCGCGGCGACCGGTGCGTACTCCTCGGAGTTCACGAACCGGCGGGCCGCCTCGATGTCTGGGAACTCCACGACCACGATGCGGGTGGGCGACCAGAGGTCGTCCTCGATGACGTCGAGTTCTCCGCCCCGGGCCCGGTAGGTGCCCCCGTACCGCTCGACCATCGGGCCGGCGAGGGCCTTGTACTCCTCGTAGGCCTCCGGGTCGGAGATCCTCGTGTCGACGATCACCCACGCGCTCATGGGATCCTCCCTCCGGTCCAAGGCATGCGGCCTAAACCCGTAGGCCTGTCACGGCACGTCGGGCACATCGGGCAGGTCGATGCGGGCCAGCCACAGACCCGGTGCGTCGACCTCGGCCGGCGTCGGCAGGTTCCGCTCATCGGCCCAGAGGCGGTCCAGCCCCTCGCCACCGCTCCGCTCGACCACACCGTCGACGAAAGCCGCACCACGATCCACCTGTTCCTGGGTGAGGTCGAGGCCCAGGATCCGCTCCACGAACCGGTCGGCCTCGCCGGTGCCCACCCGACGCCGACGGACGGCCTCGGTCACCTGTCGGTACGACCCGATCAGGGTGCTGCCTATGTTGTCCATCACGTGGTCGACGTAGCCGATCACCACGGCGACCAGGGCCTCCAGCCGAGGAAGAAGTGCTTCCTGCTCCGGCGAGCGGACGGCCCCCAGCACCATCTCCGGGTCGAGCGACTCCTGGAGGCGGACCAGGGCCTCCGGACCACCGGTCAGGTCGATGTCGCCCAGCCGGTCCCGGAGGGCTGACGGGTCGTTGCGAAATGCCCCGGCGTGCCGGGTGAGGAGGTCGGTGAGCACGGTCCGGAGGTGGGGGACGCCGAGCACCGCGTGGTGGGCGACCTCGTGGAGGCAGATCCACAGCCTGAGGTCTTCGGCCGGCAGGCTCCAGTCGGTGGCGAATGCCTCGACGTTGGGAACGACGATGAGCAGCTCGTCGCCGTCCCGTGGGATGGGCAGGTCATAGGTGCCAAGGCTGCGAAGGGCGAGCCGACCGACCATCGTGCCTGTCGTGATGCCGGCCATCATCGGCGCCATCGCGGCCAGGAGGCCCGAGAGCCAGGCAGTCGAAGGGTCGGCGTCCTGGCCCGACGGGTCGAGGTGGGGACCGGAGCCCATGTCCGACGGGCCACCCGGGTCGCCGGAGTCGCCCGGAATATGGGACATCCTGGTCAGGTATGGGCGATAGGCGTCGACCGATGCGGAGGCCCATGCCGTCCGGGTCACGGGCCGGAGGTGCAGGGCCGCTGCGTGAGCCACCTGCAGCCCGGTTCGGTCGGCGATCTGGAGCTCAGCGACCCGGAGCAGCGACTCGTAACCGATGCGGACCACCGGGTCGACGTTGGGTTCGCTACCGCCCTCGGAGGCGACGGCCATGGCGATCTGGCGGGCCGGATCCGAGCCGCCGGTCCCGCCACCGGTCGGAAAGCCGCCGGGGAGTCCGGGGAGGCCGCCCGTGCCGGGAATACCGCTGCCGAACATCTCGCCGAGGGCCCCGAACAGCCCGGCGAACGGGTCCTGCGGATCGTCGGATGCCCCCGGACCCTCCGTGAAGTCAAGGTCCTCCGGATCTCCGGGACCGTCGCCGGGTGACTCTGGTGGATCCTCGTTGCTCACGAGGGCACTCTATGACGGTGACCAGCCCCGCCTTCCTGCGCCCGACACGTTCCGGCGGGCCTTGCATGGGGTGCCTGGCATGAGGGTCGTCGTCACCGGGTCCACCGGTGCCGTCGGGCGACGGGTCTGCGCCCGGCTGGCTGCCGATGGCCATGAGGTGGTGGGCCTGGATCGGCGCTCCAGCGTTCCACCCGCTCCGGGGGTCGAGATCAGGGTGGTGGACCTGGCTGTGGCCGACCTGCGGGACCTCCTTGCCGACGCCGACACGGTGGTCCACCTGGCGTCCGGCGTGACGGCAGGGGACGTGGGCGAGAACACCGGCCACGACCGACTGGCGGTGGTGGAGAGGCTGTTGGCCGCAGCTGGCGACGTGGGGGTCGGCCACCTGGTCGTGCGGTCCTCGGCCATGGTCTACGGGGCGTGGCCCGACAATCCGGTGCCGCTGACCGAGGATGCGCCGGTCCGCCCGTGTCCGGACTTCCTGTTCGCCGTCCATCGGGCACGATTGGAGGAGATGGCCGCCTCATGGGCCGCCGGCGACCCTGCGCGGGCGCTGACCGTGCTGCGCCCGGCGGTGACCGTGGCCGAGGAGCGACCGGGTGGGTTGGCCAGCGTGGTCGGTGCGGCGACATCCATACGAAGCCACGAGGGGGAGCCGCTCGGGCAGTTCCTGCACTCGGACGACCTGGCGGACGCCGCCGTGTGCGCGGTGGCCGCCCGATATCACGGCCCACTCAACGTGGCTCCTGATGGCTGGATAGGCGTGGACGTGATGGCCGAGTTGGGTGGGCCGGGGCCACGACTCCGCCTGCCGGGCAACCTGGCTGCACTGGTGGGTCGGGTGCTCTTCCGGGTCGGCCTGTCGCCGGCGCCACCGGGGGTGTTCCCGTACACGGTGCACCCGTGGGTGGTGTCCAACGACCGGTTGTGCGAGCTGGGCTGGAGGCCATCGCATTCCAATGAGGAGGCCTACGTGGCGGGCCACGAGCCGGGCGTGCTGGACCGCCTGGATGTCCGGGCCAGGCAGCAGTTGTCGCTCGCCGCCGCGGGGCTGCTGGTGGTGTCCCTGCTGGGGTTTGTCGTGTGGCTGGTGCGCCGCCCGCGCCGCCGTTGAGATCAACCGGTCGTGTCGGCTAGGCCGCGCCACCGGCGACCGGTCCGGCCCCATACGATTGCGCCCGATGCTCGCTGGAACGTCTTCTGATTCGGAATCCGATGTGTCGGAACGCATGTCGTCCGCCGCGGGCGGTCCGACGGCGGAATCGACGGATCCGGATACCTGGCTGGGCCTGAGCGCCGAACCCCTCCCGGTTGATGAGATCACCCGCTGGGTCGGGCGCCCGGACTGTGGAGCGGTGGTGGTCTTCAGCGGCAACGCCAGGGACCATGCCGATGGGCGGGTAGGGGTCACAGGCCTGGAGTACGAGGCGTACGAGTCCCAGGTGGTCCCGCGTCTGTCCAGGATCACCACCGAGGCCCGTCGCCGCTGGCCGGCGCTTGGGAGGGTGGCGATGGTCCACCGTGTGGGCCCGTTGGCGATCGGCGAGGCGGCGGTGGTCGTGGCCGTATCGTCGCCCCACCGGGACGTGGCGTTCGACGCCGGACGGTGGTGCATCGACAGCCTCAAGTCGACCGTTCCGATCTGGAAGCGGGAGAAGTGGGAGGGTGGCGAGAGTTGGGGCCTGGACGCACAGCACGTGGCCGACGTGGACGGGCAGGCCGGCACGTCGGAGGCCCGTCGGTGAACCCGGCGGTGCTGTTCCTGTTGGGCGGCGCGGCGCTTGCCGTCGTGCTCTCGGTGGTCGTGTGGTTCTTCAGCCGACCGAAGAACCGTGTCGACGACCCGAACCACCTGCGACTCACGTTGCGCACCCTGCGTACCGAGTCCAGGAGTCGTCCCAACCCGGCCCACGGTGAAGGTGATGTGCGGATCCTGGGTCAGGAGGGCCACGAGTCCCGATCCGGTAACGACCGGCGGGACGGCTAGGAGCAACGGATGGCCCGCGACCTGGCGATCGACCTGGGGACGGCCAACACGCTGGTCTATGCGCGCGGCGAGGGCGTGGTACTGGCCGAGCCGTCGGTGATTGCCATCAACGAGCGCTCCGGCGAGGTCCTGGCGCTTGGTGAGGAGGCCTGGCAGATGATCGGGCGCACCCCGACGCATGTGGTCGCCAAGCGACCGTTGCGCCATGGTGCCATCACCGACTTCGACGTGACCCAGCGCATGGTGCGCCTCTTGATGCAGCGGGTGGGGGTGAGCCGGTTCAACCGGCCCAAGGTGCTCATCTGCGTGCCGTCGGCGATCACGGCGGTGGAACGACGGGCGGTCAGCGAGTCAGCCCGCAGGTCGGGCGCCGCCGATGTGCAGCTCATCGAGCAGCCGATTGCTGCGGCGATCGGGGCGAACCTTCCGATCAGCGAGCCGGTCGGGAGCATGGTTGTGGACGTCGGGGGCGGGACCTCCGAGTCCGCCCTGCTGTCGCTGGGCGGGGTGGTGGCCCTGGAGGCGGTAAGGGTCGGATCGTTCGATATCGATGCGGCAATCCAGGCCTACGTGCGTCGTGAGTACGGGCTGTCGATCGGCGAGCGCACCGCCGAAGAGATCAAGTGCCACATCGGCTCTGCGGCACCGACGCCCGACGAAGTCCGGGCCGAGGTGAAGGGCCGGGAGCTCATGAGCGGTCTGCCCAAGACGGTGATCCTGTCGCCTGTCGAGATCCGCCAGGCAATAGAGGAGCCGGTGGCCACGATGGTGGAGTCGGTGGTGACCTGCCTCGCCCAGGCTCCGCCCGAACTCGCCCAGGACCTGTTGGCGCAGGGGATCTGTCTGGTGGGAGGTGGGAGCCTGCTTCGGGGCCTCGACGCCAGACTGGCAGAGGAGACGGGGGTCCCGGTGGTCTACGTGGACACGCCCATGGAATGCGTGGTTAAGGGTGCAGGCCAGTGCATCGAGTCGTTCGAGGCGATGCGGGCCATGTTCATGGAGGGTCGCCAGTAGCACTGCCGGCCTGCCGGCGTGTTGGGCGTGTCGGGCCGCTCCGGCCTGATGCGCGTGCCGTGACCCCGGCTCAGCTGGTGGTGGAGTACGGGCCTGGCGTGACGTGTCCGTCGAAGGCCCGGCTCACGCCGAGCAGGTCCTCTGCGGCCTGCTGGACCTGCCAGTCGCGGTCGCTCAGGGCCCGCTTCAGGGCAGCCTCCACGTCGTCGCCCTCGAACGCGGCCAGGGCCAGGACGGCTCGACGGCGGATGGCAGGCCGATCCTCGAGGCCGCCTAGGACCGCTGCCCGGCCCCTTTCGTGTCCGAGTGCTCCGAGTGCTGCAACGGCGGCCTCTCTGCACAGCGCATCCTCGTGAGCCCCTTGTCCCCGAGCCGGTCCGGCGACCTCCACGAGGGCGTCGACGGTCGCCTCGGCGATCTCCGGGAGCTCGCCGGCCGCCCAGCAGGCCACCTCCAGGACGGAGTGGTCCGTATCGCCCAGGCAGGCCAGAAGCGGCCCGAGGAGTCGGGTGGCGCGGTCGTCGTGGTCACGCCTGCTTCCACCTGGCTGGTTCGGGTCGCTGAGCCGTCCCGGGCCGGCCAGGACCTCCAGTGCCCGCTGTCGGACGGCCGGTGCCGGGTCGGCCAGGCTCGCCGCCAACTCGTCGGTCGTCGGCCCGTCGGCCCTGTTGGTACGGGCGATCCGGTCCAGGGCGCCGAGGGCAGCTGCCCTGACGGGTGCCGCCGGGTCGGTCAGGAGGTCACGTGCCGCCCCGGCGTCGCCGTTGTGGCCGACGAGGATCGCCCTTCGACGGCGTGCCGCCACCTCGACGTCGGGTGCTGGATCGGGGTGGACGTGACGGCCAACCGGCCTGGCGGCACCGGTCGGTGCATCGGCGATCTCAGGGTGGTCGGGCTCGGCCACCGTCAGCCGATGGCCTGTTCGACGAGGAAACCCGAGAGGAACACCGTGATGCCGATTGCCGTGGCGGTGGCCACGCCGCCCATCACCACGAACAGGGCGAGCAGCACCACGGATCGGACCCGGTGCCACCAGCGGATGTGGGCCTGTCGGCCGGTGGGCACCCGCCGCGGTGGCTGGAACCAGATGCCCAGGCGGGCGGCCGGGCTCCATGGCCGGTCTATCGCGTACTCGAGGTCTCCAGTCGGTGGGAGGAGTGAGCTCCGAGCCTGGTGGACCATGCGCCGGAACCCGGCTGGCTGGTCCACCAGGATCGGAGCGATTCTCCAGGTGTCGGCGCGGGTGCTGGTGCCGGACGCGGCCGGGACCGTGGCAGGCTGGATGGCCCCCGGTGGGAACCGGCGAGATCGCCCGTAGCCGACGGCGCCCAGGACAAGCACCATCAACGACCAGGACACCAGCAGCGGCATCGGTACCGATCCGACGGGAATCGCCGACAGCATCTCCACGACGGGAAAACTACCCGCGGTCGAGGGCGTTGCCGGGCGCGTTACCCGCCGATGGGGACGCTCCGGACCGACCTACGGCTCCGTCGCCCGCAGGTTGACCGGGGCAATCGTGCTCCTCATCGTGGTAGCGGCGCTGCTCCTCACCTTCCTCAGGCTGCCCTACTTCGTGTTCCGACCGGGCTCTGTCCAGGCGCTGAGCGACAGGGTGGTCATCACCCGCGGTGAGCGGTTCGACCCGGTCGGCGAGGTGTACTTCACGACGGTCCGCCAGGACTCCACGGTCAACGGGTGGGAGTACCTGGAGGCGAAGTTGAAGGGGTCCCTCACCCTCATCGAGGAAGACAAGGTGCTGGGCGGCCGGAGCCGCGACGAGAATCGGGTCTTCAACATGAGGCTGATGCGGGTGTCCAAGTCGACGGCGGTAGCGGTCGCCCTCCGCCACCTCGGCATCGAACCGATCGTGGCGACCGGTGTGGGCATGGCCCAGGTCGGCGGTCCGTCCACCGGACTGCTGACCACCGATGACGTGATCCTCTCGGTGGACGGCATGCCCATACGCGAGGCGATGGACCTCGTGCGAGCCATCGGTGGCCGGACCCCCGGTGACGTGGTGAGCCTCGAGGTGGAGCCGGTACGCGGCGGGAGGTCCCGGGTCGTCGAGGTCACCCTTGGTGCTCGGGAGGATGACCCGGCGGTCGGCCTCCTCGGGGTCGTGCCCCAGACGCGGTGGGAGGACGTGGAGGACCTGCCCGTCGACGTGCTGGTGAACACCGGGGGCGTTGGAGGCAACTCGGCCGGCCTGGCCCTGACCCTCTCCATCCTCGACCTTGTGACCCCGGGGGAGCTCACCGGTGGCCTGAGGGTGGCGACGACCGGCACCATCGACATGGATGGCAACGTTGGTTCGATCGGGGGGATCATCCAGAAGGTCGTGGCGGCTGAGCGTGGCGGTATCGACCTGTTCCTGGTGCCGGTGCGCGAGCTGGGTGATGCCCGGGAGCACTCCGGTGGCCTCACCGTGGAGGGCGTGGCGACCCTCGACGATGCCCTGGCGGCCCTGGCCCGTCACGGCGGCGAGACCCGCGACCTGACGCTTCCCGCGACCTGAGCCGCCCCGGGGTCGAGACGCAGCCCCGCTACTCGTCCCGGCTCCCGTGAGGCTCCGGCAGGATTCCCGTCAGGCCACTGCCCGGTGGTCGGAGCCCGCCCCATAGGCTCTCTACATGCGCCCCGAAGATGCCCCGCCACCCGGTCGGCGTCCCTTCCGCGGTCCCCGGCGGCGCCGCTCCCAGAGTTCCACGAAGTTCCGCTTGCTGGTCGGTGGCGTCGTGTCGGCGTTCTTCGTCCTGCTGTTGTCGTTGCGGGGCATAGCGGGCTTCTGGACCGACTACCTGTGGTTCGACGCCCTCGGCCACGAGGACGTGTTCGTCTCGGTGTTCGGCGCCCAGGTCGTCCTGGTGGTGTTGTTCACAGCGCTCTTCTTCGGGATCCTGTTCGGCAACCTCACGATGGCCGATCGCCTGGCGCCGCGCATCCGACCGCCGGGGCCGGAGGAGGACCTGCTGCGCGGCTACCACATGATGGTGGGCCATCGGAGGCTGCTGGTCCGACTGGTGCTTTCCGGCCTATTCGCGCTGATCTCGGGGCTCAGCGTGTCGGGGCGCTGGCAGGAGTGGCTGCTGTTCACCAATGCCGTGGATTTCGGCATCCTCGATGCCCAGTTCGATCGCGATCTCGGCTTCTACGTCTTCCGCCTACCGTTCATGAGTTTCGTGGTCGGCTGGTTGTTCGCCACGCTGATCATCACCCTCGTCCTCACCACGATCTTCCACTACATCAACGGTGGCATCCGGCTCCAGACGATCGGCGAGCGCGTCCAGCCACAGGTCAAGGCCCACCTGTCGGTGCTGCTGGGCCTCATCGCCCTGGTGCGGGCCGGTGACTACTGGCTGGCCCGTTTCGAGTTGACCACCTCGGATCGCGGCGCCGTGGTGGGAGCCACCTACACCGACATCAAGGCGCAGTTGCCGGCCACGAACCTGCTGATCCTCATCTCCCTCTTCGCAGTGGCGCTGCTGCTGGTGAACATCAGACGGCGGGGCTGGGTGCTGCCCACGCTGGCCGTCGGGCTGTGGGCGTTTGTGGCTCTGATCATGGGCAACATCTATCCGGCTGTCATCCAGAACCTGCGGGTGGAGCCGGCGGAGTCCGAGAAGGAACAGCCCTACATAGCCCGCAACATCACGTCCACCCGGCTGGCGTTCGGACTCGACGGGATCACCGCGGTGCAGCTCGCCGACTTCGACAACGAGATCACCGCGGCCGACCTGCGGGCCAACGGGGGGACGGTTCGCAACATCCGCATCCTCGACCCGCTGGTCGTCCAGGGCACCTTCGACCGCCTGCAGGGCGAGCGCGAGTACTACTCCTTCGCCGCCGAGATGGACACCGACCGGTACACCATCGACGGCGAGACCACCCAGGTGCTGTTGGGCACCCGTGAGTTGGACCTCAACGAGACACGATCGTGGGAGAATCAGCATGTGGCCTTCACCCACGGCTACGGCGTGGCCATGGCGCCGGTCAGCCGGGTGAAGGGTTCGGGCGACCCGGACTTCCTGGTCGGGGACCTCCCGGTGGTCATCGATCCGTCGGTCGAGGTGACCCTGGACCGGCCGCAGCTCTACGTGGGCGAGGGCCTCGGTGGCTATGCGGTGGTCGGTGCCAGCCGCTCCGAGGTGGACTTCACCGACGAGAACCAGGAGACCCAGACCGTCCGGTATGCGGACATCGGCGGCGAGGGTGGTGTCGGCATGGGATCGATGACCCGGAGGGCGGCGTTCGCCCTGCGGTTCGGCCAGTTGGAGCCGCTGATCTCCAACTTCGTGACCGGGGATTCACGCGTCTTCTACGTGCGCGACGTGCGACAGCGAGTGGAGAAGCTGGCTCCCTTCCTGCACTTCGACGCCGATCCGTATCCGGTGCTGATCGATGGCCGGATCGTCTACGTGGTGGACGGGTACACGACCACCGACCGGTATCCGTATGCCCAGTTCGCCTCCACCGTGGACCTGTCGCGGTCCAGCGGCCTCCGCCACCGGTTCAACTACGTGCGGAACTCGGTGAAGGCGACAGTGGACGCATTCACCGGTGAGGTCGTGCTGTACGTGGTGGACGTAGACGATCCGCTGGTGGCTGCGTACGGAGCGGCCTTCGACGGCCTGTTCACCCCGGCGTCGGAGATGCCGCCGTCTCTGGTCGAGCACCTGAGGTACGCCGAGGACCTGTTCCGGGTCCAGACCGAGATGTGGGGTCGCTACCACGTCGAGGACACCGAGAACTTCTACCAGCGGGCCTCGGAGTGGGCGGTCTCCCAGGATCCCGGCCGGACCGGCGAGGGTGCGGCGAGCCTGGCGCTGGTCGACGATCAGGGCTTCAGGATCGGCACGGCGCGCAGGCGCATGGCGCCGTACAGGACCATGGTCGCCCTGCCCGACGGCGACGATGCCGAGTTCGTGATCATGCGGGCCTTCGTGCCGCTGGACGAGGATGACGCTCGCAAGGAACTGGCCGCGTTCATAGTGGGCCGGAGCGATGGCGACCACTACGGCGAGCTGGTGGTCTACCGCCCGCCCTCGTCGAACTTCGACGGTCCGGCACTGGCCGAGGAACGGATCCGAAACGACGAGGCGGTGGCGAGCCTCCAGACCCTGCTCAGCCAGCGCGGGTCGAACGTGCTGTTCGGCGAGCTGCTGCTCGTGCCGATCGAGAACTCGATCCTCTACGTGCGCCCGCTGTACGTGCAGGCCGAGGGCGACAACACGGTGCCCGAGCTGGAGAGGGTGATCGTGGCGGCGGGCGAGAAGGTCATCATGGCCAGCTCGCTGCAGGAGGCCCTAGAAGAGCTCACCATGTCGCGTCTGGGAACCCTCTTCTCCGGCATCGACGGTGGGGCCGTGGGCTCGGAGCCGGCCTCGACGGATCCGGGAGACGGAACCGCGTCGGGAACCGGCGGTGTGGAAGATGCGGGCGGTTCGGACGTCGAAGCCGGGGATTCCTTGCCTGACGGCGAGGTCCCCGAGGACGTGGAGTCGATCGTGGCCGAGCTCTCGCGCCTACAGCGGGCTACCGCTGTCGCTCTCTCCGAGGATCCTGCCGATTGGCGGGAGTTCGGGCTCATCCAGGCACGGATGCAGGATCTGCTGGACGCCCTGCTGGACGCCCTGGAGGTGTCCGTCGACTAGCCGGCTGGTTGCCAGCCGCTGGTGCGCCGGCTGGATCCGGCCTCATCTGCCGGAGGTGTGCCGGTGCGGGCCCGGGCCGGCGAGTCGGCGGTGAGGTCGACGAACGATTCGTCGGCTGCCAGGTCCGGGGTGGGTACGGGGGCGACGGAGTCATCGCTCAGCGCCACGCCGGCCGATCCGGCTACCTCGGCGATGCGGGCGTTGATCTCCACGGCGACGCGGGAGAGCTCAGCTGACAGCCGGGCAATCTGGAGTCGGAGGTCCATGATCCCGTCGTCGTCGTGACCGGTGGTTCCGGCCGCGGGGTTACCGAGCACGTCGAACTGTCGTTCCATGGTCGAGACCCGTTCGGTGAGGTCCCGTAGCCCGTTGACCAGGTCGAGGAGGGTCTGGTCCGGGGCGGACAGGTCAGCGTGGGCACTCGTCCTGTGGGAGCGGCGGAAGGCCATGGGGCGACTGTACCCATGGCCGGTGGTGGGTCCGGGGCACGCCTAGGTCAGGCACGCTCTGGCCCGGACCCGATGCCAGGCTGCGCCATGTCGCGTCATGCCATGTCACTACCCTGCCGACCGTGACCAGGTTCCGGATCTCCGTGCTTCTGCTGGTCGTCGTCGTGGTCGGTCCGTCGTGCTCAGGGCACGACGGCCGGGAGATGGTCGCCAACGGCATCGGGTTCACCCCCGAGCCGAGCGTGCTGGTCGGCGAAGCAGTGCCGACGCATTCGGTCTCGGCGGATCGTGCCCGTGTCCAGGGTCAGAACACCGTCGGCGCGGTGGTCCTCGAGACGACTTCGGGAACGGTCGGGACGCTCGGTTCCCTCGGTTCCTACGAGGTCTCCACCCTGCAGTTGGGCGGCGTATGGGAGGACGATCCGCTCAACGTGGCCCTCAGGAAGCCGGTGCTGGCCGAGATCGCCAGGTTCGCCGACGACCTGGTCGTGGACGAGGAGGCTCCCGCTGTGGCGGGTCTCCTGACCGGTCGGCCGGTAGTGCACCTGCTGGACGACCGGCTGCTGAGCGTGGTGTACGACTTCGAGGTCATCCCAGGTGGTGCCGCCCGCCCGTCGGCGGTGGTCCGGTCGGTACTGCTGGACCTGGAGACGAGCGAGCCTGTGGCGATCGGCGACCTGTTCTTGGCCGGGAGCCCGTGGCCCGAGACGGTCGCCTTCCTGGCCAGGCAGGACCTGCAGGCGCGGCTGGGAGCGGGAGCGGTCTGGGACGAGGGCGCCGGCGATCGGTACGGGTTGGGGGCGGAGTCGGGGAACTTCCGCCTCTTCGGGGTCACGACGGAGCACCTGGTGCTGCGCTTCGAGCAGTATCAGGTCGGCCCGGGCGCGTTGGGGGCACCGGAGGCGACGATCCCGTGGTCGTCGCTGGTCGGGCTGGTTGATCCCGGCGGCCCGGTGGGGCATCTGCTGCCGTAGCCGGCTCGTGCCGTAGGCGGGCACGCGCCCGATCAGGTGCCGTTGCTGGGGGCGTGGTCGATCTCGATGACCTCGTCCCGGTCAGCGATGGTGGCAAGGGCCTTCGCCAACTCGACGTCCGCCAGCCCGCGGACGTCGATCGTGGTCTGGCGGAGGTCCTGGGACGGATCGTCGGACTCGGTGGTGAGGACGCCCATGATGCGACCGCCGCCGGATTCGAGGCCGATGAACAGGGCGTCGAGCGTGCCGTGGCCGGGTCGGTACCGGACCTCGAACCGTCGTCGGGAGCGTCGGAACAGGACGTACGGCTTGAGTGGGCCGAAGGTGACGACGACAACGAGCGCCATGGCGCCGGCCACGACGGAGACGGTGTAGAGGCCCATGGCGGCGGCTATGCCGAATGCGGCTGCCATCCAGAGGGTGGCCGCCGTGGTGATGCCGGTGACGGTGAAGCCACTCCGGATCATGGCACCGGCCCCGATGAAGCCGATGCCGGTGACCACCTGGGCTGCGACCCGGGATGGATCGTTCTGGGGACCGATGACCGCATAGGCGCCGGCGATGGTGAACAGGGCGGCGCCAAGGGCCACCAGCGAGTGGGTGCGTAGACCTGCCGTCTTGTGGCGGGTCTCGCGCTCCAGGCCGAGAACGGCGCCGAGGGCGAGCGCCAGGCCGAGGCGCCCGATCAGTTCGAGTGAGCTGGGTGCGTCCACGACGTCGAGCCTGCCACAACGGGTGCGGTGGACTGGAGAGGGTTGCCCGGTCGGCCTCAGCCCCAGCGGCTGGAGCGGGTGAGCTCTTCGGCGGGGAGCCGGATGTCGAACCGTTCGCGGACCCGAGCGTCGACCTCGGGCGACACGTGTGCCGGGAAGTGGCTGGAGAGCACCCCCGAGGCTATGACCCTGGCCCGCTCGTCGACGCTCGTGGCCCCGGCGTCGAACCAGTCGGCGGGGCTGAGCCGGTCGCCGACCTGCGGGTAGATGTACTCGGACTGCATGAGCGACAGGGTCTGGTCCTGGCCCAGGAAGTGGCCGGCCCCGAAGATGACCGACTTGATCGTCTCGATGGAGAGCTTGTCGGGGGTGATCTCGATGCCCCGGACGGTCCGGTTGACGGCGCCCAGCATGTCGTTGTCGATCACGAGGGCCTCGTAGGAACAGGCCAGCAGGCTGGCCAGCATCCCGGCCGACTCGTAGACGAGGTTGGCGCCGGCGTGCCCGGCCAGGGCCACGGTGAGGCCCTTCTCGTGGCCGGCCTGGTTGTCCGGGACCTTGGAGTCGGCCATCCCGGCGGCGACGCCGGACGGCAGGTCCAGCCAGTTGGCCACCTGGGCCGCCGCGGCGTTCAGGACTGCCTCTTCGCCCGACCCGCCGGTCATGGCGCCGGTCCGCAGGTCGGACACGAACGGCCACAGCCCCATGACGCACGGGTGGCCCGGGTTCAGCAGGTTGACGCAGGTCAGGGCGGAGAGGCACTCGGCGAGCGCCTGGGCCAGGGAGCCGGCCAGGGCGGCGGGTGACGTGGCACCGGCCTGTCCTGCCGAGAGCAGGTTGATGGGCATGCCGGTGCGCACCTGGGCGACCATGGAGCGCACGGCGTCCTCGGCGTAGCGCAGGGGTGGGACGACGAACGTGTTGTTGGCTACGCAGAACGGCCGCTCGGCGAAGGAGCCGGATCGGCCGCCCAGCATGTGGTCGAACATGTCGACGACCTCGACCACGTGTTCGGGCTGGAAGAACGACGTTCCCATCGGCTTGGAGGTACCCATGGCCACGGCGTAGGCGGTGTTCACGTCGAGGTCCCGCGACTCGACCATGTCGCGCGCCACCAGGGTTCGGACGTGGAAGTGGACGTGCTCGAGCGTGTCGACGAGGCGGGCCACGTCGTAGACGTCCTGGAGGTCCGACGGTCGGTGCTTCCGGGTCTCGTGATCCCACACCGAGACGGCGGCGCCGGCGGTGCCGAAGTGGACCCGGTCGCCACCCACCTGGATGGACCGGTCGTCGTCGAACCCGTGCCATGTGAACGACTTGGCGGCCATGGCGATGGCGTCCTCGACGAGCGAGCGGGGGAAGTGGAGGCGTTCGTGCTCGTCCACCCAACCTCCGGCCGGCACTACGACCTCGATGAACTCGGGGATTGGTGTGCCCATCCCGAACTCCTCGAGGAGGGTTAGGGCGGTGTCGTAGACGGCTCGGCACTCGGCGTCGGTCAGCGGCTTGTAGGCGCCGCCGGCCTGTCCGGGGTGGACGGCCTTCTCGTCCTCGGTGGGACCGGCGGCCCGCGCCGCCACCCGGGCCGCCCGCCCGCCGGCCCGTCCGCCCCGCTTCGGTGTGGTGGTCCCACTCATGCCCTGAGCCTCTCGTTGGATGGATCGTGGGCAGCCTCGGCCAGCACGGTGGCGGTGTGCCGCCCGCCGAACAGGGCGATCTCGAAGGTGGAGCCGGGTTCCCGGAAGGCCGGGTCGACGTAGGCGAAGGCGAGCGACTTCCCGACGGTGTGGCCCCAGGCCCCGCCGGTGGTGATTCCCATGGCTCCCGAACCGTCGCCGGCCGGGTCGTAGGTGGGCTCGTTGCCGCGACAGTCGGAGTCGGTGGCGTCCACCTCGCAGTAGACGAGGACCATGTCCAGGCCGGTCAGGTCGGTTCCGGCGGCGTCCCGGCGGACCAGCGTGGCGTCGCGGCCGATGAAGTCGCGGCCGGGCGTGTCGAGGTCGACGAACCTGTCGAGGCCGGCCTCGATCGGGGTGATCTCGGTGGTGAGCTCGCCGCCCCAGGCCTTGTAGGCCTTCTCGATGCGCATGGCGTTCATGGCGTACGAGCCGAAGTGGACCATGCCGTGGGGCTCGCCTGCAGCCACGAGGGCGTCGTACAGGTCGGGCATGCGGTCGATGGGGTGGTGGAGTTCCCAGCCCAACTCGCCGACGTAGCTGACCCGCATGGCGGTGACGGGCACGCCGGCCACGTGGATCTCCCGGGCGGTGAGCCACGGGAAGGCGTCGCAGGAGAGGTCGGCGTCGGTGCAGGCGGTGAGAACGTCGCGGGCCCGGGGTCCGGTTACGGCGAGGATGGCGGTGCCGTCGGTGCAGTCGGCGACGCTCACGTCCTCGCCGGGGAGCACGTGCTGGACGAGCCAGTCGTGGTCGTGGGTGGTGCCGGCGATGGCCGAGTTGAGGTAGAAGCGGTCGTCGGCGAGGCGGGTGACCGTCATCTCGCATTCGATGCCACCGAGGTCGGTGAGCATGTGGACCAGGCGGGTGCCACCGTCCCGGGTGGGCAGCCGGTTGGCTGAGAGGCGGCCCAGCAGGGCGGCGGCGTCGGTGCCGGTCACCTCGAACTTGGCGAATGCGGTCAGGTCGGCGATCCCGACCCGTTCACGCACGCCGGTGCACTCGGCGGCGACGATGTCGTGGGCGTTGGAGCGCCTCCACGAGTAGTCCTCGGGTTCGCCGTAGTAGCGGGGGCGTTCCCAGCCCCAGACGTCCTGCCACTGGGCGCCGAGGGCGTCGAGTCGTTCGGCTATGGGGGTGCGCTTCAGGGGGCGCCCGGCGGACCGGTACTCGCCGGGCATCCGCACCTGGTACATCTCGTGGTACTCGTCGACGGACTTGGCGATGGTGTAGTCGACGTCGGACCACGGCCCGAAGCGACGAGGGTCCATCTCGCGGACGTTGATCTCGGTCTGGCCGTGGACCATCCACTGGGCCAGGAACTTCCCGGCCCCGGGGCCCTGGGTGATGCCGATGGAGGCTCCGGCGCACATCCAGTAGTTGCGCACTCCGGGGGCCGGGCCCATGAGGTAGCCGCCGTCGGGGGTGTGGGTGATGGGGCCGCTGACCACCTGCTTGATGCCCGCCTCGGCGAAGATTGGGAACCGTTCGGCCGAGATCTCCAGCCACGGGGCGAGCTGTTCGAGGTCGGGTGGGGTGAGGTGGAAGTGGAGGTTCCAGTCGATGCCGTCCAGTCCGTAGGTGATGGAGTTCCGGGTCTCGTAGGGGCCGATGAGGAGGCTGTCGATCTCGCGGCGGTAGTAGCACGACGACCGGGGGTCGCGGACGACGGGCATCTCGTGTTCGCAGGCGGCCATGGCGGGGAGCGACTCGGTGATGAGGTACTGGTGGATCAGCGAGACGATCGGGACGTCGAGTCCGACCATGGCGCCGACCTGGGGTCCGTAGTGGCCGGCGGCGTTGACGACGTGGTCGGTCACGATCCGGCCCTTGTCGGTGACGACCTCCCAGCGGCCGTCGGGCAGGGGGTTGACGTCGGTGACGAGGGTGTGGCGGGCGATGGTGGCGCCGAGTTGGCGGGCGCCGGCGGCCATGGCGTTGGTGGTGCCGGTGGGGGCGGCCCATCCGTCGTGGAGGGTGTGGAACCCGAGGACGACGTCGGAGGTGTCCTCGATGAGCGGGGCCAGTTCGCGGATCTCGTCGGGTCCGATGAGGTGCGACTCGATGCCGATGAGCTCGAGGACGCCCTGGACGTAGCGGTACCACTCGGCCTGTTCTGCGTTGACGGCGAGGCGGACGGCGCCGCAGCCGTGCCAGCCGGGGGAGATGCCGGTCTCGGCTTTGAGGGTCTTGTAGAGGTTCGTGGCGTCGAGGTGGACCTTGGCCATGTTGAGGCTGCCGATGAAGTGCGGGATGAGTCCGGCGGCGTGCCAGGTGGAGCCCGCCGTGAGCTCCTTCCGCTCGACGAGGACCACGTCGGTCCAGCCGGCACTGGTGAGGTGGTACAGCACGCTGCAACCGACGACGCCGCCGCCGATCACCACCACCTGTGTCTGTTCCTTCACCGGATCGACCCCCTGCTGGCCTGCATCTGTCTCAGTAGCCTGCA